>CAYOPA010000447.1:0-4499 GCA_964405625.1 uncultured Bryobacterales bacterium | reverse complement strand
TTCAACTGGTTTTGGGCGGCCTTCCGGCCGTCACTACGCCTTTGCCGCCTTCACCCCACTGCGCCAAACCAACCAACCCACGGCCCCGAACGCCGCCACCGAGAACAGCCCGCTGTCGAGCGCCGGGATCGGCAGCTCCGTCGAAGTGGTCGTCAGCAGCACGGCGATCAGAATGCCCGCGATGGCCTCGCCGGCGATCAGGCCCGAAGCGATCAGCACCCCGCGGTTGGTCGCCGCCTCGCCGAGCCCTTTGAGCGCCTGGTGCAGCAAGCCACCCGCAAAGATCGGCACGCTCAGTCCCAGCGGCAGGTAAATCCCCACCGCCACCGGCATCAGATGCGCCCGAAACTTGCTCCCCGACGCCTTCAGGTAACCGTCCAGAACCAACAAGCTCAAGGCGATCGCCACGCCGACGCCGACCATCATCCACGGCATCTGGGCGTCGCCGAACAGCGCCTGTGTGATGTTGGCGAACAGCGTCGCCTGCGGCGCCCGCAGCGACCGCGGGCCGTCCGTGCCGATGCCGTAAGCCCTGTGCAACAACGTCAACACGGGCGCGATGACCATGACAGGCAGCGTGACGCCGATCAACTGCGCCGCTTGCTGCTTCCAGGGCGTGGCCCGCACCAGAAATCCGGTCTTGAGGTCCTGGGAGGTATCGCCCGCCGTCGCCGCCGCGCAGCAGACCACGCCCGCCACACCCAGCGCGCCGATGATTCCCCTCGTCCCGCTCATGCCGAACAACAGCAGCACTCCCGCCGAAAACAGCAACGCGCAGATGGTCATGCCCGAGACCGGGTTGTTCGAGCTGCCCACCAGCCCGACGATGTAGCTGGAAACCGCCACGAAGAAGAACGACGCAATCACCATCACCACACCGGCCGTAACGGCGACCGCCATGTCATGGGTCAAGGTCCAATACAGGACGATAGTCCCGACCGCCGCCGCTGCCAGGACGGACAGTGTCAGCGGCGTCGGCAGGTCCAACTCGGTTCGGTCCACCTTGCCGACGGCTTTGCGCAGGCCGCCCAGCGTCTGCCGCACACCCTTGCCGATACCGGCCCGGATGCCCCACATCGACGACAGCCCGCCCACGATCATCGCGCCCACGCCCATGTAACGAATCTGGCCGCTCCAAGCCGCCCAGGCGGCGTCCACCGGCCCGCCTTCCGGCATCGGCGCGGTCAGGTAGTAGAGCGGAATCCCCACCAGCCAGCCGATCGCGCCGCCCGCGAAGACCAACGTCGCCACCTCCAGCCCCACGATCAGACCCACGCCCAGCAGCGCCACCGAGATGTCAGCGCCGAAGTACGCCACCGTCCGCCCGACGCCGATCGCGCCTTCGACCACGGGGCGGATCACACTCACCAGCCCGCTGAGCGCCTTGAACGCCAGCCCGCCGCCGAGCGACAGAAAGATGGCCGCCAGATCGCGACCGCCGGACTGCCCGGCCTCCAGCACCCGCGCGCAGGCGACGCCTTCGGGGTAGATCAAGTCCTTGTCTTCAATAATCAGCGTTCGCCGTAGCGGAATCATGAACAGCACGCCGAGCACGCCGCCCAATAGGCCGATCGCCGTCACCTTCCAGAACGGAAAATCCTGCCAAACGCCCGCGATGACCAGCGCCGGGACGGTGAAGATGACGCCCGCCGCCACCGATTCGCCCGCCGACGCCATCGTCTGGACGATGTTGTTTTCGAGGATCGACCCGCGCCGTAACAGTCCCCGCAACACTCCCATCGAGACGATCGCGGCCGGGATCGACGCGGACACCGTCATGCCGGCGTAGAGGCCCAAGTACGTGTTGGCGGCGGTCATGACGACGCCGATCAGCAGCCCCAGGGCGACGGCCGAGCCGGAGAGCTCGGCGAGGTTGGTTTTGGAGGCGGGAGCGGAGGTCATGGCGGCGGGAATTGCCCACCATTGTAGTCTTGGACCCAAGCCCCGGTCTCATGCGTGGATGGATCGTATGAAAACGCCCGTCTTGTTCGCGGTGGTCGCCCTGACCGCGGCCGGATGTTCGCTGAAGAGCCGACCGGTGGAGAAGGCTCACAGCGTCTCCGACGCCTTGTGCGGAGCGCCTAAGCGGGTGATTGTCGCCGAACAAGACGCCGGCTCGGAGTTGACCCGGCTGGCAACGGACGCGCTGGCGGTCGGACTGGCCGGCTTGGGCTTTGAGGTGCTGGCGCCCCGCCGCCCCATGCCCCCGCCGCGAGCGCGTCCCGTCAACGACTGGATCTTTTCGTCCGAAATCATCGAAGCCGCCGGCCGCCGGGTGGTGGTGAATGTCGAGCTCTACAGCATGCTGAAGAAGCGCAGGGTGTGGGCGATCGCGGACGCGCTGGCTGACCTACGGCCGGCCGAGCCTGCCGAAGCGGTCACACAGGGCGTGGAGACCGCACTACAAATGCTGGAAACGGATCTGTTGCGCTGCCGAGCCGCGGAGACGAACCCGTAGCTGTGTTAATGCGGCGCACGGCTGTGCCGTGCAGTCGGGCCTGTGGCCCGACAAGTTACTTCGCGAGGCGCAGCCTCGCGTGCACGGCGCAGCCGTGCGCCACATTGCTACTCACCACCTATCAATTACCTGTGATCTCTGATCACCGGATCGTAACGCTATAAGGCGTAATCGCCAGCATCCCGCCCTCGGCCATTGCAGGCAACATGCCCTGCGGGTCCAGCCGCGCCTTCCACGACGCCGGCAGGATCGTCCGCCGCGCCATTCGGTCCGGGTTCATCAGTAGGTCGATGAGCTGCTTCCGGCGCGGGTAGGTCGCCAGCGCGACCTCGTCGCCCTCGGGAATCCCGGCTTTTTCCTTGGCCAAGGCGATGGCGCGCTCAAAGCCGCCGATCTCGTCCGCCAGCCCCTGCTCGACCGCCTCGTCGCCCATCCACACGCGGCCCTGGGCGACCTCGTGGATCTCGTCCCATGTAGACCCGCGAGCCTCGGCCACCTTCGACACGAACGAATCGTAAACCGCCTCCACGCCCTCGCGGAGCTTCTTCCGCTCGTCATTCGTCAGCGGGCGATAGTCGGTGTCAATGGCCGCGAACTTGCCGCGCGTCAGGATCTCCTTGTGCAGTCCGATCTTGTCGTACAGGCCGCGCAGGTTGAACTTGCCGAAATAGACCCCGATCGAGCCGGTGAAGGTGCCCGGATAGGCGAGGATCGGCGTGTCCTTGCCCATCGCCATGTAGTAGCCGCCCGAGGCCGCCACGTCGGACATCGACACCACCACCGGCTTTTCCTGGCGCAACAATTGCAGTGATCGCCACATGCGGTCCGAGGCCAGAGCGTCGCCGCCGGGCGAGTCGATGCGCAGGATCACCGCTTCGATCTCCTTGTCCTTGCGCACCTCGTCGAGCACTTTCGAGAATCCGTCGCCGCCAAGCAAACTGGAGCCGAAGAACGGGTCGGCCTCGACGTCCCCGCCGACGATCGTGCCCACTCCGTATACCACTGCAATGCGGCGTTTGGAGCCCAGCCCCAGCTTATCGACGGTGGAGCTGTTGTACCGCCGCAGCGAGACCTTCTTGATCTCCTCGACGCCCAGCTTCTCCGCCAGCCGGCTTTCGACCTCATCGGGGTACGACAGCTCGTCCACCAGCCCGGCTTCGCGGGCCTGCGGTGACAGGAACGGGCCGCGGTCGAGCGTCGCACGGAACTGCTCCGGCGACAGGCCGCGCGACTCGGAGACCATGCGGCTCATCAGCCCCAACAGACCGTCGAGTTGCGCCTCGATGACCTCGCGGAATGAATCCGACATGCTCGCCCGCGAGTAGGGCTCGACGGCGCTCTTGTACTTGCCGACCCATTCGAGCTCAGCCTGCACGCCGAGCTTTTCGAAGGTGTCCTTGTAGAAAGCGACTTCGGCGCGCAAGCCCTTGAGGTCGAGCCGGCCCTCGGGCGCCATGTGGACCTCGTCGGCGACGCTCGCCACCAAGTAGTCCAGCGCTCCGGCGACTTCCATGTAGGCGACCACGGGCTTGCCGCTCGTCTTGAATTCCTCAATCGCCCAGCGCAGCTCCTCCACCTTGGCCCAACCCCCGCGTAACCCGCCGCACTCCAGCAGGAGGGCGCTGATGCGGTCGTCCTTGCCGGCGCGCTCAATGGCGCGGCGCAGCGTCAGCAGCGTGGAGGGCGGTCCCGATTGCAGGAAATCAAGCTGAAAATCGCTGGCGACATGCTCGGGCACGTCGCCGGTCAGGTTCAGCGTCAACACGGCTTTGTCGGGGACGCCGGTTTTTCGTCCGCCGCCCATCACGGCCGCCAGAATGACGATCGCGACCGCCAGGATGAAGACAATCACGACGCCGCTGACGACGCCAAGCAGGTATTTGACCATGGGAAATTGTTCCGAGCCGACCGCCCAGGCGATAAAAAACGGGCGCGGCCTTATTATAGACCGCGCCCGTCGTCAGGCCTGAACGGTCGCGGTAAGCCCGTGGCGGAAGGGCCGATTTTCAGGCGGCGATGGCGAACGGCGAGATCGATCCGG
>CAYOPA010000446.1:0-4506 GCA_964405625.1 uncultured Bryobacterales bacterium | reverse complement strand
ATGCCTTAAGACCATTCACTTATCCGAAACAGACGGCCGTCACCGGAGGCTTACTGCTATTCCGCAGAAGCGCCGGGCAGAACTGGAGCCACTCAACTTAGAGGCGATTGCAGATAGGCTCTTTTGGCTGGAACTAATCGCCATTATCAACAAGAATTGGCCGTTGTTCGAGCGAATTTTTGGCGACAAGAATGCTTTCAACGAGAATGCAGGCATCGTCAATGATAGGCCGGATGCTCACGCTAAACATCTTGAGCCCAGTGACGTCGCGATGCACCGCCGGGCGCTGCAGTGGCTCGATGAACGAATTGCGAAAGTGTAACAAGAAGAACAAGGATATGAGACGTTGCCAGACAGCCAACGACGAACTTCCCATGGCGAGTTCGGTCTTTGGGTTCAGGGCAAGTTTTGTTTCCATCCAAGCTCGTCAGTTAAGTGAGTCGCCGCTCTATGGAGCGCCGCGCCGCGGGATTCGTCAATGCTAAAAGGCAGCGAAGGGCCGAGAGCGCAGATCCGGTGATTGCCCTGCTCGATCGCCAAAGTCCAATCATCCATCCACTGCAGGCTCCTCGTGCGTGACGCAGCTGCGGCGCGCTTCGTCACTTGACTGGCGCCTGTGCATGGCGGGCTATGCGGTGCTGGCGCATCCTGCCCCCATGACGAACGTGCGCGCACTCCCCGCCCCGAAGTCTCGCACCTCGGCGAAGGTCCGCGCCGCGATCGATGCTCGCGTTCGGCAGGGTCTGAGCATCGCCGAGGCCGCCAAGGCCGCCGGCCTGTCGAAGAATGGCTTCGCGAAGGCGCTAAAGCGACCAGCGGTGCAGGAAAACTTGCAGGAGGTTCAGCGCGCCTTCGTGGCCGAGGCCGAGGCAAGCCGCGCGCTCCTCAAGGTCCGGGCGCTTGAGGTCGCGGCGGATCTCATGATGAACGCCAAGTCGGAGGCGGTGCGCGCGCGGATGGTCGAGTTCTTGGCGAGTGACGGGAAAGCGACGCAGGTGGCGGTGCATGTCGATGCTCGGCAGCTCGGCGGCGGCTACGAATACCCCCCGCACGGCGCGCGCTTAGTGGATATTGATCCTCAGCGTACGAACTAATCCAAGATCTCGGTACGCCCAGACGTTCGCCATATGCTTACGTTTCGGCAACGGCCGGAATGCGTCGACGGATTGTGGTCCATTCGCCGCCACACTTGCACCTTGCTCGGCCTCCCTCTTAGTTGTCGGTGAAATCGGCGGTTGAGAGGCTAGCGATCATGGATGGCTTTGTAGGCGGCATCGTCGCTCTCTTGGCGCTCGTATTCGTGCTCTGGCTCTACATCTTTCTGCCAGCCTCGATGGCCACGTCGCGCGGTCGCTCAGCGCTGGGCTGGGTTGTACTCACGCTCATGTTCTCGCCAATCATCACCGTCATCGCGCTTCTAGTCTTGGGGCCGACGGTCGAGACCGTGCTTGCTAGAGAGCGGGCGAAGTAAGGAGCGCGCTGAAGCTTCCCGGTGGTCAGGTCATGGACTGATGAGCCCCAGTAGTGCCGGATGGAGCCGCCCTCAGGGCGGGCGGCAATGCCACGCCACCGAGATGACAGTGGAAACCTCCACTCGGTCTCCTACGGCCCCGCAGAATGCACCAAGCGGCTTGCACGCGCCGGACAGTGGCCCAGCCGCCGCCGATAGTTGGCCGGAAGAGCACTGGAAAAGGAAACCGCGCGCGTCCCCGGATGCTTTGGAAACAAGGACCGTGGAGAGGGATGGCAATGTAGGAAGGTGGGGGAATTCTCGTGTTCCTCGCGCGCGGCACCGAAGGCGCGGGTTCTTCTATGCGGCACGTCCGGCTTGTGGCATCATCGCGGCCGCCGTGAAAGGAAACCAAGGGATGAGCGACGGCGGCGCAGAACGCGCGAAGGTCGACGAGAGAGCGGAGGCTGAGCGGATCGACCGCAAGTTCAAGGTGGAGTGGATCATCGCCGGCCCTACCATTCTCGCGCTGATCGCCACCGACCAAATGCCAGCGATTGCGATCCTGATGCTGGCGTTCTTAGCGTGGAAGATATTCGTGAAGCCGCTGGAGGAGCCAGTCTGGAAGGACGCCGGACCGCCGGTCTACGGGCGAATGCGCTGCTCCAAGTGCGGGACAATCCACACCAATACTGACCGAACGCTTTAAGCAGGTTGGGCGCGCGCTCAGGCGTCCGGGATCCGGGCATCTACCAGTCGCCGTTAGGATACTGCTTCTCGCGCCGCTTCGCCACGTTCACCAGCGCGCCGGCCGCCTCGGGGTCCAACGTCACCATCAACTAGTCCCGGAACAGCCGGTCGGGCGCGGCGCCCAGCAGCGGAGTATCCCCGCCGAGCGTGTAGCGGTTGGCGAAGCGGATCGCCTTCGCCGAGTCCGGATAGTCCTCAAGTCACCGGGCATAATTCTCCACCCGCTACCTTCCCCCGATAAACAGGGAAGGCCCCGACACTTCCCGCTCCGTATCCGCGCGCTGCCCGTATCGTGGGCCAGCCGCCTTCCCGCAGGCTTCTCACCTGCCCCGGTTCCCCGGTCCCCGGTCTTCAGGCATCGCCGCCTTCAGCCGGTGGGTTCGCCCGCTTTCGCGGGAGGCGCGCATATGGCAGGGCCAGTCGGGACCGCTTCCTGCCGGGCCGGGTGAGTTCCCCGAAGCGTAGCCTCTTGGTCGGCAAGAGGCAGAACCGATCGGCCTTTCTGCGGAGCCGACAGAACCTCGGACGGCGCGGCGCCCGGAGCCGGTGTCCCCTTGCGTTCTCACGCTCGAGCAACACGACCACCTTTTTCACGGGAAGACGGCGAACCGTGGCTGGGGTTTTTCGCGCGGATACGCTGGCTAAGCCCCGGCATAAACCGAGAGGTCAGCCGCTCGCGGACTTCGTGCGGATCCGTTCTCGCAGCATAGCGGCCAGAGAAGCGCCATCGTCACCCGTGGCGGCCGTCCAGCGGCGGAGCAGCGCCGCCCGAGTGACACAGAAGGCCAAGCTGTCCCATGCGCCTCCCACGCCCGATTTCCCGGGCCGCTGGCGCTGGAAAAGAAACTGGATGCCGTCCCGGCAGACCGCGACGCGCCAATGGCCTAGCCGGTAGATCGCGCCGCGGTAGGTGTCGCTGCTCTCGCGGTGGTTGGTGCTGATAGGTTGAAGAGCGTTCATGGCTTGCCCTCCGCGATCCGCCGAATGCGAATGCCGCTCGAAAGGCGATAGCGATCGTGGTGGCCGGGATACTGCCCGCTGTGTCGATCGCGGTTGGTCAGTACCGGCGCGAGGCGGCGCAGTTTGTGGAAGTATGCCCTAAGCCGCACGACGGGCGCGAAGTCGTGCGCGGTGAGGCCGCTGGTGCCTGCATCGCTCAGGCGCTCGGCGACTTCTGCGGGCTGCCCCCCAAGCCGCACCAGGAGGCATCGGCCATCGGGAAAGAGAATTTCATGGGTGACCATTTCTTGCGGTCCTTGTCTGGACCGGGCGGTGCGGTTCGGCTATAAATGGGTCTGTCCTGCAAGACAGACACACGACTGCCGCCCCCGCCTCGCCCGGCGGGGGTTCTCGTTAGGCCGCTTCCGCGGCGATAAGCGCATCGATGTCCGAGCGGCGCCAGCGGGTGCTGCCGCAGATCTTGATCGGCTCGGGAAACGTTCCTTTAGCGACGCCGCGCCAGACGGTGCTGACGCCGAGGCCGAGAATGGTCGCGACCTGGCGGACGCTTAAAAGTTCGGGTTGGGCCAGTTGGGTCATCGTTCATCCTCCGAGTTGGGACGCGCTTAGATGAGCCAATTTGGCTTACGTCGGCGATGGACCCTTTCCGTAGAATCGGTCCAACAGCCAGAAGAACTCTTCGACCTCGGCGCTAGTGAACCCCGCATCAACCAAGGCTTTCTGCCGCCTTCCCTTCTTCCAGGCTTTGGCGATGGCGTCATACGTGATCGATACGCCATTTGCGTCGATCCGCGCCGCCAGAAGCCGACAGCCGCTGCGGGGCTCATGCCGTTCGTTCGCCGGGGAGCTTGTGTTTTCGTATGGGCGCAATCCCAACGCTTGAGCGACAGCAACCGCCAAGATGAAAAGTACATCACGCGCGAGCGCCGGCCGGGCAGACTTGGGAGGTTCGTTCTCCAACAGATAGAGATTTGCCGCATGGACTTCTGGCAGTGGCTCCCGGCGCGGAAATTCCTGAAGCGCCTTCTTTGCTTCATTCGCAGCAATCCGACGTGCCAGCATGAAGAATCGACGGTCGACCGTCGCAAGAAACACCAACAGCCCGAATAGCAATCCGGGTGAGTTCCGAACCGCTCTCGTTAGCATTTCGTCGTGCTGCCCCTCCGGCCTGAGATCTTGAAGCAGGGTCCATGCGGCAATGGCGGCGAGACCCTCAAAAGCGACCTCAGGCTCATCCACGTCCGCAAAGTACCTGAGCTTCGTGAAGTCCCGAAGTATCACTGCAGTCTCTCGGCTCACGCTCTTACCATCTGCACAACCTCGCCTGTCCCACCAGTCGCGTACGC
>CAYOPA010000445.1:0-4508 GCA_964405625.1 uncultured Bryobacterales bacterium | reverse complement strand
GAACATTATTGCTTCGTTTTGTTTTTCAAATCCAGCGCTGATTCTCGGACACGCTGCTAGCGTTCCCGGCCGCCATGCGCGAAACTCATGAGGTTCGCCATGAGAATCGCCATCCTTGCCGCCCTGTTCGCTTGCGCCGCTTGGGCGCAGTCCGCCGCCGATCTAACCGCCGGCCGCGTCCAGTTTGAGAGCCGTTGCGGCGGCTGTCATGGCGGCGACGGCAAGGGCGGCGCCCGCGCTCCGGACGTTGTGACGCCGAATCTGGTCCCGCGGCGTACCGCCGACGAGGTCCGCACCCTGGTCCGCGAAGGGTTGCCCGCGCGCGGGATGCCCGGCTCGGACGTTCCCGAGCCCGCCATGACGCAGCTCGTGGCGTTCTATCTCTCGTTGACCGCGCCGGCCGGCGGCTCCCCGCCGCGCGGCGGCGAGGCGAGCGTGGCCAAGGGCGAGCAGCTCTTCTTCTCCTCCGGTTGCGTCAACTGCCACGTCCGCTCCGCCGAAGCCAAGGTGGCGGGGCCGGACCTGTCCTCGATCGGCAAGGAGCGCACTTGGGGCGAGATCATCGAGTCGCTGGAAAATCCCTCGGCGCGCATCGAACCCGGCTATGAAGTCGTCAACGTCAGCTTGAAGAGCGGCGAGAAGCTCAAGGCGTTCGCGCGCAATCGTTCCATTTTCGACCTGCAACTGCAGACTTTTGACGGCCGCTTCCGCTTCTTGTCGATGGATGAGGTCGCCGAGGCGGAATGGCAGGAGACATCGTTGATGGGCTCCAAGCTCGACGCCGAAAATGTCGCCGCGCTGGCGGACTTCTTGAGCCGGCAGGACGGGTCGACCGGCAAGCTCGCCAAGGCGCGCACGGGCGACGCGCCGGGCTCGCTGCCGTTTGAGCGCGTCATCAAGCCCTCGGAAGGCGATTGGCCGACTTATAACGGTGATATTCGCGGCAACCGCCACTCGGCGCTCAGCGAGATCACGCCGGAGAACGTGAAAAGCCTGCGCCCGGCCTGGGTTTTTCCGATTCTCGACGCCCCGCGCGACCTCGAAATGACGCCGCTGGTGGTGGAGGGCGTGATGTACGTGACGGCCGCCAACACCGTGATCGCCCTCGACGCCGCGCACGGGCGGCAGATCTGGAAGTGGCAGCGGCCGCGCACGCCGAACGTGATGGGCGACGCCGGCCGCGGCGCCAACCGCGGCGTGGCCTTGGGCGGCGACAAGCTCTTCTACCTGACCGACAACGCCAACGTGGTGGCGTTGGACCGGCTCACCGGCCGGCTGTTGTGGGAGACCTCGATGGCCGACCACGCCGACCACTACGGCGGCACGACGGCGCCGCTGGTGGTGAAGGACGTGGTGATCGGCGGCGTGGGCGGCGGGGATGAAGGCATTCGCGGCTTCCTGGCGGCTTATGACGTGAATACCGGCGAGGAACGCTGGCGTTTTTGGACCGTCCCCCTGCCGGGCGAGCCGGGCAGCGAGACGTGGGTCGGCTCGGTGCTGCCCCACGGCTGCGGCGGCACCTGGCTGACGGGGACGTACGACAGCGAGCTCGACACGCTCTACTGGCCGGTGGGCAACCCCTGCCCGGACATGAACGGCGACGAGCGCATCGGCGACAACCTCTACTCGGACTCGATGTTGGCTCTCGACCCGGCGACGGGCAAGCTCAAGTGGTACTTCCAGTACACGCCGCACGACGAGTTCGACTGGGACGCCAATCAGACGCCGGTGCTGGTGGACCGCGAGTGGCAAGGCCAACAGCGCAAGCTGCTGCTGCACGCCAACCGAAACGGGTTTTTCTACGTGCTGGACCGCGTGACGGGCAAGATGCTGCGCGCCGAGCCGTTTGTGGGGAAGATGACATGGGCGACGCACATCGACGAGAACGGCCGTCCCGTCCTGGCGGAGAATCAGCGTCCGACATTCGGCGGCAACATCGTCTGTCCGGGGCTGGCGGGCGCGACGAACTGGCCCTCGCCGGCGTATGATCCGAACACCGGGCTGTTCCTGGTGCAGGCCACCGAGTATTGCCAGATCTACAACAAGCGCGAAGAGGTCTGGGAGCAGGGCAAGGCCTTCGCCGGCGGCTCGGCGAAGAACGTGCCGGGCGAGAAGAAGAAGCGTTACCTGCGGGCGATCGACGTGACGACGGGCTCGACGGAGTGGGAGGTTTACCAGGGCGACGGCGGCTGGCGGACCTGGGGCGGCGTGCTGTCGACCGATACCGGGCTGGTGTTTTACGGGGACGACTCGGGCGCCTTCGCGGCGGTGCGGGCGAAGAACGGCGAACCGCTGTGGAACTTCAACATAAACGCCAACTGGCGCGCCTCGCCGATGACTTTCAGCGTGGGCGGCAAGCAGTTTATTGGGGTGTCGGCGAGCCGCGGCGTGGTGGCGTTCGCGCTGCCGGAGTAAGGCGGTCTTCTCTCCCGCTTCTCCAAAAAAAAACAGGGCCGGTCGCCCCGTGTGGGTTGACAGAGTCGCTCCTTATCAGAACGTCAGCCCAAACATGAATTCGAGCTGGTTCTGGTTGGAGTTGATCCCGCCGAACTGGATCACGCGCTGACCCCAGCGAGTGTAGCGGGTCTCGATGTCGACCTTGAAGCCCACGTCAGCTACCAGACGCAGGCCGGCGCCGAGCATGCCGCCGAAGACGGAGCTGTTGGCCAGATCAATCTTGGTGCGGTCGGTATCGACCAGACCGCCGTACGCTGCGGCGATTCTAGCTGATGACGCCCGCGGAGAGCAGGCAGCCTAGAAATGCCTCGCCTTCGTCGGGATCGATGGCGAGATCGGCGATGAGGTCGCGGAGCGGGCGGCGGCCGTCGAGCCGCGGAAATAGCGCCGCGGCCCAGGGAGGACAGTCGCTGCGGAAGGCGAACGGGCTCTGGGCGTCCAGGATGTGGCGGCGCGGCGCCCACTCGCCGTCGCCTGCCTCGGAGGCGGTTTCGAGCATCACGCCGGGGCTCAGCTCCAGAGGCCTGTCCAGCAGCTCGTCCCAACTCGGCCACCCGTCGGCCCGCGGGCCGGCCAGCGCCTCTTCGATGGCGACCGCGTCGGTCAAGCGCCCGGCCTTGCGCCGGATTGTCCGAGGCTCGGCGGGCTCGGCGTGGCGGGCGATGACGAGCGAGCAGCGCACTAGCGCCTTGGCCTTGAGGTGGTTGAATACCTCACTCAACCGCCACGCATCGTCCAGCGTCAGCTCGCCCGATTCCTGCCAAGGCAGGATGAACTCCAGCGGCGTGAGCTGCTCACGCTCGACCGCAAGGATGTCAAAATTGTCGGCGCTGTCGCCCAGCATCTCGCGGACGCGGTATTCCACGCCGGCGTCGGCGGTCTCCAGCACCATTGTGGCGGCGAGGAAGCGCCCGCCGGGACGCAGATACTTGTCCAAATCGACCAACAGTCGCCGGAGCAGACCCTCGCCGTCGGGGCCGCCGTGGCGATAGGCATCCTGCTTGCCTGTCCACGGCACGTAGGGCGGGTGAGCGATGATGCGGTCGAACGTCTCGCTGCGAAATGCTTCAAAGAGGTCGCTCTGGCGGATCTCAACGTTGTCGAGGCCATTGAGCCGTCGATTGAATTCGGCAAATGCGATGCAGCGGGGGCTGATGTCTCCGGCGAGCACGCGGCGGGAGTAGCGGGCGGCGGTGAGCGCGGCGGCCCCCGACCCGGCGCCGATCTCGAGCAGGCTGTCGCAGGGCGTCTCCAGCAGGATGCTCAGGAATTCCCAAGTCTGTTGCGAGATCGCCGGGAAGACGAAGTCCTCCGGGGCGTCCGAGCCGGGGAAATCCGAGGCGATGTGAAGACCGCGAAAAGGATACAGCAGAAACCGTGCGCCAACCTCCGCGTTGTCAATCGCGACCAATCCGGACGCTTCCAGCAGCGCCAGCCCGTCGGCGCCGAGCAACGCCTGGGCGCGTTCGAACGACTCGGGCAGCTTTTGCAGGAAGAGCCGAGCCAGCAGGCCGCGGGGGGCATCCGGGCCGGGCGCCTCCGCCAAGCCCTCCTCGTCAAAACCCCACTCATGGAGGAAATCGCGCAGAGCGCGGAAGCGCTCCGCATCAATTAGGCGTGGGCTCATCGCAACGCGCCGCCCGCCGCATTGAGCAACGGCCGCCTCATTGCGTCGGCGGTTTGTAGTCGGGTGGCATGTCGCCGCCGGGCCCGAAGAAGTAGGCCTCCATCTGCTTGAGGATCATTTCTTGGGCTTCCATCGTCGCGGGGTTCAGCCGAAACTCGTTGATGATCATCTTCAGGTGGTCGCTCCAACCCTTCCACGCCTGCTTGGAGACGCTGTCGTAGACGCGCTGTCCCAATGGATGATCGAAGGGAACCTCATCGAGGCCGGGGAGCTCCTTGCCGAGCTTTACGCAGTGGACCAGTCGTTCCGCCATAAGGACCTATTGTAGCTTTCCGGAAGGCGGCGACGCGGCTGAGCTCGCGCCCCGCGCCACAAACCGATAGACGATCAGCGGGTCGCCGGTTAAGGCCAGCGGACTGACGAT
>CAYOPA010000444.1:0-4516 GCA_964405625.1 uncultured Bryobacterales bacterium | reverse complement strand
TTGGGCCGACCCCAAAACCGAGACGATCTGCGTCGTGCTGACCACGCTGCCGGCTGGGGCGGTTCGGCCGCATCCGCGCCAACCGGCGTCGGACCTGGTTGCCAAAGCCGTCGCTTAGGCTGCGCACCCGATCGCGCTGGTTCCGGGCCTGGGGATCTGATCGGTGGGGTTCGTGACGGGCGCGGTTTGAACGGTAGGGCCGGGCATTCCTGCCCAGTAGGGGCGGACACGAATGTCCGCCCCTACTGGGCTATCAGCCGTGCGCGGCCGCGGTTGCGGATGAGCAGGGCCGAGCCTAGCAGCGCTAGCCCGATCGCCACCCACTGCGTCGCGCTTAGAAGCTCGGAGCCCAGCACCATCGGCCGAGCCGCGTCGTCGCGAAAAAACTCGACCGCGAATCGGAACGACGAGTAGAGCAATAGGTACCAACCCAGAATTGTGCCGGGCAAGTGCGGGCGCAGGAAGCGTTGATAGAGGAACGCTGCCACCAGGGCCGTACCGAAAGCCTCGTAAAGCTGGGTAGGGTGCAGGTGCAAACCCAGCGGCACGCCGGTAAAGTCGTGCGCCGCCGGATCAGTAAAGACCACGCCCCAGGGCGCATCGGTCTCCCGGCCCCAGCAACAGCCGGCCGCGAAGCAGCCCAGCCGGCCGACGGCGTGACCCGCCGCCGCCGCGGGCGCGAAAACGTCCGCCGTCGCCAGCCACGGGAGCCCGTGCCGATGGACGTAGTAGTAGGCGACTGCCAGAGCAGCCAGCAGGCCGCCGTAGAAGACGCCGCCGGCTTGCAGGGCTCGCAGCGAGAACATCCGGCTCCAGTCGGCGAAGTAGTAATCAGCGTTGCTGAGGATCAAGAAGACCTTGGCGCCGACGATCGCGGCCAGAGCGATGTGCACGCCCATGTTGGTGACGTGCTCGGCGGGCAGCCCGGCGCGCTTGGCCAGCTTACCGGCCAGATGCAGACCGAGGATAAAGCCCAGCGCAACCAGCAGGCCGTAGGTCGGCAAGGAAAAGTCGCCGATCGTAAACAGGCGCGGGCACATGCGTCAGGCCGCCGCCTCCCGGGTGGGCTCTTCCTTGGGGGCCAGCGCTGAGTCGAGCAGTAACAGCAGGGCCCCGACCGTGATGCAACTGTCGGCGACATTGAAGGCCGGCCAGTGCCAGCCACCGACGTAAACGTCCAGAAAATCAGTTACATAGCCATATAGCAGGCGGTCGTAAAGATTGCCGACGGCTCCGGCGAGGATCAGCGTCAGCGCCAAGCGGCCGCGCGGGCCGCCCTCATAGCGCCAGAACAGAATGAACACGAAGATAATCGCGGCGGCGGTGACCAACGGCAGCAGCCACTCGCGCAGAAGGGGGCCGGAGTCGGCGAACAGGCTGAAAGCGATGCCCGGGTTGCGGGCGTGGATGAGGTCAAAAAACCCCGCGATGACGGTCCGGGACTCATGGAGCTCCAGCGATTGCGCCACCGCCGCCTTGGACCAACGGTCCAGACCAAACAGGACCGCGGCCAGCGTCAGAAACGAAAGTCGGGTCCGCATCAGAATCGATCGTCTGGTTCGGACAACGCGCGCCCGGCTCCGTGCTCCAGTTTATCGCACTCACTCCCGCGCGCCCTGCTCGGGCTTGCTGGGCCGGCTTCGGCATAGTTATGAAGGGACGTCGGCTCGAAAGCCGACGCACGAAGCATAAGAAACTCAAGTAGCGACGGACATTCTTGTCCGTCGGCTGTTGTTACAACAGGCGGAAGTTGACTTCGATTGTCGCCTGGACTTTTACCGGGACGCCGTCCTTCTTGCCCGGTGCGAAGGTCCACTTCTGGACCGCGTCGATGGCCTTCTCATCCAGGCCCAGACCCAGGCTGCGGATCACGCGGATATTGTGCGCGCGCCCGTCGGGCCACACTTCCACCGCAAGCTGCACCGTGCCCTGATACTTGGCCTTGCGCGCTTCTTCGGAGTACTCCGGCTCGACCTTGCGCAGCAGGGCCGGCGCGCTCACGCCGCCGCCCACGCGGAAGGCCCCGCCGCCGATGCCGCCGCCCGATCCGGGACCGACGCCCGAGCCGCTGCCCGACCCCACGCCGCCGCCGCGACCCGAGCCGATGCCGCCGCCCGTGCCCGGTCCGGCCGAAGGCGGTCCGATCTTACCCAGCGGGTCGCCGAAGGCCGCGATGTCCACCTGCGGCATCTGCACGTCCTGCGGCACCACCACGGTTGGCTCGACCGCCAGCTTGGGCGCCTCGTTGCGGATCACCGGCGTCGGCGGCGTGAGCTGCTGCATGTCAAAGCGCGGCAGCCGGCCCTTGCTGGCGGGCAACGGCGATTGCAGGCCGCCGCCTCCGCCGCCGCCGGAGTCGCCGGCCTTGGCCTTGGGCCTCACCTGAAGCTGCGCCAAGTACGGGCTGATATCCACCGGGATGATCAGCGTTACGTTGCCTGTTTTCGCGTCCATCGGCGCGGCGCGAAAGACTGTCGCGATTAGGACCACCATCAGCACGTGCACGACCGCCGAAATCGGCAGCGCCCGCTGCAAATTTCCGTACTCGCCCCAGATCTCCTTGACGCGGATCGGCTTCGACGTCGGCTGGTAGGCAGGCATCGTTTTTTCCGCCGCGCTCAGCTTGAAGAAGTCGCGCAGGTTGTGGAACCAGGAGTTGTCGAGCGATGCGATGACCAGCGGGCCGAGCGTCAGCTCGCCCGGCAGCGCCGGACGGTACTGCGGCGGAGGCGGCAGCTTCTCCTGCGGACGGAACACCGTGCCGACTTCTTCAAGGAATGTGCTCCACCAAGGCCGGTTCAAGGATTCAATGGGGCCAAGGTGCGGGAGCGCCAGGTCTGAGGGATTCGGCTGTTGCATCGGGTCCAAAGCCATCGCAAGTGTGCGTTGTCGAACAATCAATTCGACGAAGGCGGCTCAAACAGCGTTACACGAATACGAACAGTTCGCCGGCGCTTGCGGGGGAAGCCTCCACGACTGCCTGTATCTTAGCTGTCGTTTGGCGTTCGGGCAAGGGGGGACTAACGGCCGACGTCGCCTCGATGCCGCCGCAGCATCACGGCAAGCTTGTCCACGTGCCGCTCGATCACATCGCGCGCGCTGCGGTAGGCGGACATCGGCTGCCCCATCGGGTCGGCCACCTCCCAGATCAACGTGCTTCCCTTGAAGCCCGGCACGAACGGTAAAATGCCGGCCCCGCTCATGTTGACGATCACGTCCATCTCGCGCCAATCCGACTTTGTCAGCTTCTGGGGCGTCTTCTCCGGGTCCAGCAGGAAAGATTTTTCCTCCAGACAGCGCAAGGTCGACGGCTGGATGATGGTCGCCGGCGCCACCCCGGAGCTGCAAGCGTCGATGATGTCGGGATGCTTGGTCTGGGCGATCGCCTCGGCCATTGGGCTGCGGCAGGAGTTGCCGATGCACACGAACATCACACGGAATGGTTGGTCAGTCAGGCTCATCCGATCTTCGCTTCCACCTTATCAAGGAACAGGCGGTGAATTCGCCCGTCGTCGGTGAGCTCCGGATGAAAGGTCGCCGCCAGAATGTTGTCCTGCTCGACCAGAATCGGCAGCTCGCCGTCCCGCATCAGGGTCTTCACGCCCGCGCCGGCGCGGCGGATGATCGGAGCGCGGATGAAGACGCACTCCACCGGCTGGTCGCCCAACCGTCCGGCGGCCTCGGGCTCCGGCTCGATGCGGCGGATGGAGCTGTCGAGCTGGCGTCCGTAGCCGTTGCGCTGCACGTCCACGTCGAGCAGATCGAAGCTGCGCTGCTCGGGGCCGGAGGTCTTGTGGGCCAACAAGATCACCCCGGCGCAGGTGGCCAGGATCGGATTGCCAGCCTGTCCGAAAGCGATCAGCGTCTCCGCCAGGCCCTCCTCGTCGAGGATGCGGAGCATGGTGGTGCTTTCACCGCCGGGCATGACCAAGGCGTCAGCCTGCTCGAAGCCCGCTTGCGAACGCACTTCGAAAGGCTCCGCGCCCAACTTGCCCAGCGCCTTGCGGTGGGCGTCGAAATCGCCCTGCAGGGCGAGGATTCCGATCTTCACGGCGCTTGAGTTACCAGCCGCGGGTCTGCATCAGCTCGCCCTCGGCCAGAGTGGCGATGTCGATGCCGCGCATGGGCTCGCCGAGGTCCTCATGGGCCTCCAGGAGCTTTTCGGGGTCGTTGAAGTAAGTGGCCGCCTTGACGATGGCGCGGGCGCGGCGCTCGGGGTCCTCGGACTTGAACACGCCCGAGCCGACGAAGACGGCCTCGGCGCCGAGCTGCATCACCAGCGCGGCGTCGGCCGGGGTGGCGATGCCGCCGGCGGAGAAATTCGGGGTCGGCAGCTTGCCGGTCTTGGCGACAATCTTAATGAGCTCGAGCGGCGCCTGGTGATTCTTCGCCGCCGCGGCCAGCTCCTCTTCGCCCATCACGGTGAGCTGTTTCATCTCTTTCTGGATGGTGCGCATGTGCCGCACCGCCTCGACGATGTTGCCCGAGCCCGCTTCGCCCTTGGTGCGGATCATCG
>CAYOPA010000443.1:0-4525 GCA_964405625.1 uncultured Bryobacterales bacterium | reverse complement strand
AGGCGCCCACGCCTGCCGCCTCGACCCCCAGGTCGAGGCCATCCGCCGTCGGTAAGAACGTCGCCGATCAGCGGCGACGCAGATCGGTTGGAGCCCCTACCTGGCTCCGGGCGTCGCCACGGTCGCCTTGTAGACGTAACCCGTCGCGCGCTCCATGTCCGAGCCCGTCAAATACAGCGTATGCGCGTCAGGACCTCGGCCGAACACGGCGTTCGTCAGGCCTTTCTCGGTCGTCGTCACGCGCTCCACGATCTCGCCGGAGCCGGGATCGATCAGGTGCGCCGTTCCGTAGGAGTAGCAGGTCACCCAGACCCTGCCGTCGGCGTCGACCGTCATGCCGTCGGCGACGCAGGGCTCGAACCGCGATACGATCTCCTTCGATCCGGCCGCCGAGCCGTCTTCGTTGAGCGCCCAGCGCACGAGCTGGGACTGCGCCTCGCCCGTGTTGTGCGCAACGTAGAGCGTACGGTCGTCGGCGCTGAGGACGACGCCGTTGGGCCCGACCACCGTGCTGTCAAACACGGCCGTCTCCCCGGCGGCGTTGATCCAATAGACCGTCCCGGGCGCGGACTCTCCCTGATAACCGTTGGGGTCCGTGAAGTAGACGATCCCCGCCGCCGAAACGGTGATGTCGTTGGGACCCTTGGCTGTCGCCGGGTCGGCCTCGAAGCCCTTCGCAATGGTGGTCAGCTCGCCGTCGGGCGACAGCTTCTGCACCTCGCGCTCGTCGGTGGCGGTGAGGTAGATGTTGTCGGAGGCGTCGATCCACAGCCCGCCCGGTCCGGCCATCGTGGCGACGGCGGCGTACTCCTGGGGGCCCTCGGTCGGCGTCCAGCGGATGATGCCTTTGTAGGTGCGCCGAGCGGTGAAGTACAGCGCGCCTTGCGAGTCGATGGCTGGGCCTTCGGTGTTGCCCCAGCGGTCGCTGGCGGCGATCTGCTCGGCCGCCGCTTCGGGGATGCCGGAAGCTTCCGGCGCCTTCTGTTCGGGCGCGGGCCCCCCGCCGCACGAAGTCACAACAAGCAGGGCCGCCGACAACCCGAAACCGCTGAGTCGAAGCATCACAAGAGCATATCACCGCTTCAGCCTGTGAGCAGGCTTCGGGCGCGCTCGCGCTGCTCGGAGCCGCCGAGCAGCGCCGCCAGATCGCCAGCCTCCAGCCTAAGCTCGGCTCCGGGATTGGTGAGCGCTGTTCCGTTGCGCAGCACCGCGACTACCGAAGCGCCCGTTTCGCGGCGCAGGTGCAGGTCGCCGATGGTGTGGCCGGCGGCGGCGGAACCCGCGCTCACCTTGGTCCAGTCGATCTCCAGATCGGGATGGGCCTTACCGATTGTGTCGAGCACCTGCATGCCCGTCGTCGCCAGAACCTCCTCGCTGAGCGGCCCGTAGGCTTCGTCGCGCACGGCGTCGCTGAACGCCATGATTCGGTCCGCCGGGGTTTGGTAGTAGTGCAGCAAGGCCCGGACCATCGCCAGACCCGCCTCCAGCTCAGGCTGCACGGCATTCTGCACGCCCATCTCGTGGAGCTCGCGCAGGTGATCGGAATACAGCGCCCGCGCGACGATCTTGATGTTGGGGTTCAGGGCGCGGGCTTTCTCCACCACCATGTGAATGGTGCCCGTGTCGGGAATGGTCAGGAAGAGCAGCCTGGCATGATCCATGCCGGCGGCTTCCAATGTTTGGGGACGCGTGGAATCGCCCCAGATCGCCGGAATGCCGGCGGCCAGGCAGCGCTCGATCCGCTCATGGTCGAAGTCCACCACGATGAAGGGGACGTTCAGCCGGCTCATTACCTGCACCGCCGCCCGGCCGGTGCGCCCGTAGCCGGCCACCACCACGTGGTCCTTGAGCTCGTCCTGCACCACGTTGAACGTCTGGAGCAGCTCGGCTTGCGGCACGGCGCGCCGCCACACGCGGTAGAGCGGCTCGGAGAGCTTGGCCAATAGCGGCGAAAGGATCATCGTCGCCAGCGTTACCGTCAGGATCATCGAGTAGACGTCGTCGGAAATGGAGCCCGTCGCCACGCCCGTCCGCGAGAGCACGAAGGCGAACTCGCCGATCTGCGCCAAACCCAGACCGATGATCCACGGGGCCCGATTGCCATAACCGAAGGCCCGCGCAACTAACCCAAAGATCAGCGCCTTGCCCAAAATGACCAGCACAACCGTCAGCGCCACGTCGCCAAAGCGGTCAAACAGGAACTGGGGATCGAACAGCATTCCAACCGAGGCGAAGAACAGCAGCCCGAAAATGTCGCGCAGCGGAATGATGTCCGCCAGCGCCTGGTGACTGAGCTCGGACTCGCTAAGCACCATCCCGGCGACGAACGCGCCGAAAGCAAACGACAAGCCGAACAGGTAAGTCCCGTACCCGACGCCGACGCCGAGCGCCAACACCGCCACCAGAAACAGTTCATGCTCGCGGAAGTAGATGATCTTCTTCAGCGCCCATGGGATCACGCGGACGCCTACAAAAATCATCAAGGCCAAGAATACGGTAGCCTCAACGGCCGCCCACAAAAGCTCGGGAACGGCGGCCTCCAGGTCGCTGAGCTTGGGCAACGCGATTAGCATCGGCGCCACCGCCAGATCCTGGACGATCAACATGCCGATCATCACGCGGCTGGCCAAGGTGTTAGCGGTGCCTTGGGATACCAGGATCTTCAACGTGACCATCGTGCTCGACAGCGAGACCATCGCGCCCAGCCAGATCGCCTCGGTGGACTCCCAGCCCAGAAAGCCGACGCCAATCCCGTAGCCCAACAGCATCGACAGGATGATCTGGATCGGCCCGCCGATGAGCGCCACCTTGCGCACCCGCGCCAGATCCTTGAACGACAGCTCCAGCCCCAGCGCGAACAGCAGCAGAGCGACGCCGATCTCCGCCAGCAACTCAATCTCGTGCGCGTCGCCCACGCTGGGACCGGCCGTATTGGGCCCCACCAGCACGCCGGCGACGATGTAGCCGACCAGCAAGGGCTGTCCCAAACGCTGCGCGATCAGCCCGCCGAAGAACCCGGCGACGACGATCATGACGATGTCCGCGGCAATACCCATCTCTCCACGATATAATCTGCGGCTTCATGGCGCTTGCCGACCAGCTCATTCTTCTGGCCTATTTGGCGCTGATGATCGGCATGGGGGTGCTTTTTCGGGGCCACAAGAGCCTGAAGGAGTTTTTTCTAGGCGGCAACCGGATCCCCTGGCAGGCGGCGGCGATGTCGGGCATCGCCACCATGCTCAGCGCTGTCGGCTACATCGGCGCGCCGGGCAAAGCATACGGCTCCGATTGGACTTACTTGCAACTGCGCCTGGCCTATCCGGGGGCGCTGCTGATCGCCTGGTTCTTCTTCCTGCCGTTCTTCTATCGCCTGGAGGTCTACTCGGCCTACGAGTACCTGGAGATGCGGTTCGACCAGAAGACGAGGCTGCTGGCGGCGACCCTGTTCGTCTTTCTGAAGCTCTTCTACGCCGGCGTCGGCATATACGCGCCGTCGTTGATCGTGGCGGAGATGACCGGGATGTCCTTGTGGGCGATTGTGGCCGTCGTCGGCCTGCTGACCACGGCGTACACCACATTGGGCGGCATCCGGGCGGTGATCTGGACGGACGCGGCCCAGTTTTTCGTCCTGACCGCGGGCCTGTTCGCCGGGCTGTTCTTTCTGCTGGGGAAGGTGGACGGCGGCTTTTTCGGGGCTCTGGAGACCGCCTATGCGGCTGACAAGCTCAAGATGTGGAATTTTTCCACGGACTTCACCACGGAGTACACGGTCTGGGGCGCGTTCTTCGGCGGCACGTTCCTGCTGCTGAGCCAGTACGCCGCCGACCAGTCCGAGGTGCAGCGCTTTCTGACCACCCCCGACCTGCGCGGCAGCCGACTGGCACTGGCGTGGTCGCTGGGCATCAACGCGCTGTACGGGATGATTTTGTTCTTCATCGGGACGGCGCTGTGGGTCTACCACCAGCAGGCGCCGCCGACGGGTCCGGCGTTTACGGCCGATCAGGCGTTCCCGCGCTTCATCCTGGACGAGTTTCCGGCGGGGCTGCGTGGGCTGGTGATCGCCGGGGTCTTCGCGGCGGCGATGTCAACCATCAGCTCGGTGCTCAATTCGCTGGCGACGGTCTTTCTGCGGGACTTCTACCAGCCGCTGACGGGCCGGGAGGGGACGGTGAAGCTGGCGCGCTGGATGACCGTCGTATTCGGGCTGGCCGCGACGGCGATTTCGCTTGACGCCGAATCGTTCGGGGCCGTGCTGGTGGCGGCGGGCAAGATCCGCAACTTTTTTGGCGGCAGCCTGGTGGGGGCTTTCCTGCTGGGGATCTTCTCCAGGCGCGCGAACGGCTTCGGGGCGTTTTGGGGGATGGTGGCGGGTTTTCTGGCGGTGGCCACGCTGTCGTACGCCACGAACGTATCGTGGCTTTGGTATAGCGTGATTTCGACCGGCGTGTCGGTCGGGGTGGGGCTGTGGCTGAGCAACTCCGCGGCGCCCCCGCCCCCGGAGAAGCTGGCGGGGCTGACGTGGGGC
>CAYOPA010000442.1:0-4528 GCA_964405625.1 uncultured Bryobacterales bacterium | reverse complement strand
GCAGCCGTGGTCGGCGACACGGTCGGCGACCCGTTCAAGGACACCTCCGGGCCGTCCATGAACATTTTGATCAAGCTGATGTCGATTGTGGCGCTGGTCATCGCGCCGCTGGTCGCCCTGATGGGCTGATGCCCTGACTGACCCAACACCGAGAGGGGGCGCATCCCCTCTCGGGCCTCAAATCGTGGGTCTCAACCTAGCGCGGTCCCGTCATCCACGATCGGGCTTCCTTGGTCGAAGACCCCTTATCGGCCGGCGACGCCGACAACGATCCGTGCGAGACGAATCGCGCTTTACGAGCCCACGCGGCGCGGCGCCAGCGGCTGGGTCTGCTCCACGTTGCGCAAGTCTTCGAGGGTGACCCCGCGGCCCTCTTCGTGGTATTCGTCGTCCACGTTGACCTGCCACAGGTCGTAGTTGGAGCCCAATAGGTTGCGCGCCGCCAGCATGGCCGTCAACATCGAGTGGTCCTGATTGTTGTAGCGGTGCATGCCGTTGCGGCCGGAGATTTGCAGGTTCGGGATGGTCTCAATAAAGGCCCTCACCGCGGCCAGCGCCTCCGGATACTCGTGGTCGTAGACCGGATAAGCCTTGGGCATCCTGACGATGGAGCCGTCCTCCACCAGCTTCGGGTCCACCAGACCGAGCTCGCCGATCTCCTTGGCGCCCAGCTTGATAAGGTCGTCATCGGCCATCGTCCACAAGTCGTCGCCCTCGAAACAGAAGTACTCCAGGCCCAAGCAACTCTTCTTGGGGTCAGGCACCATGTACGGGCTCCAGTTCTTGAAGTTCTGGATGCGGCCCAGTCGCACGTTCGGCTCGTGGATGTAAATCCAAGTGTCGGGAAAGATGTGCTCCTGGTTGATCACCAGCGCAACCGTCAGGAAATCCCTGTACTTGAGCCGCCTGGCTGCCGCCAACACGTTCGCGGGCGGCGGCGGGTCAAAGGCCTCGATCAGGTCCTTCAGCGCCAGGGTGGACAGGTACGCGTCGCCTTTGTAGGTCTTGCCTGAGGCCTCGATGGCGGCGATGCCCTCGGCCGACCACCGCACACGGTCGACCTTGGTCTCCATGTGGACCGGGGAGCCCGCCGCCTCCAACTTCTCGGCGGTCTTCTCCCACATCATGCCGGGACCGTGGATCGGGTACCGGAACTCGTCGATCAGGGTCTTAATTACCGCGCCCTTGTTCTTGGCGCGCTCGCCCAGCAGAGCGTTCTTGATGGCCGTCATCAAAGACAGGCCCTTGATGCGTTGGGCTGCCCACTCGGCCTGGATCTCCGTGCACGGGATACCCCAAACTTTCTCGGTGTAAGTCTTGAAGAAGATTTCGAACAGCCGCTTGCCGAAGCGATTGGAGACCCAAGCCTCAAAGTTGTCCTCGGGCTTGCGCGGCGCCACGCGCGCCCAGGCATAGCTGAGCATGCAGCGGGTTGTTTCGAGCAGACCCAGCCCGAACAACGCATTAGTCGGCTTAAGCGGGTAGGAAAAGAACTTCTTTTTGTAAAAAATCCTGGAAAGCCGAGGACGATCGAGAAACTGATCGCCAAGAATTTCTTCCCAAAACTGTTCGACTGGTTTGACCTTGGTGAAAAACCGGTGACCGCCGATATCGTACCGGTAACCCTTGTAGTTGACGGTGCGGGAGATGCCGCCCACCACATTGTCCTGCTCCAGCACCACGCTCTTTACGCCAGCCTTGGAGAGCTCGTAGGCGGCGGTCAGCCCAGCCGGCCCGGCTCCCATGACGATTACTGGTGCATTGAGCATCAGCCTTCCAGTGTAGGGTCCGGCGCTGAAGCGGCGCAAGACGGCGTCTGTTCAAGGGCTGAAGGCTGTCGCGTTGCGGTCTCCAGCCGCCTGTGATCATCGTTGGCCGGCGGCGCGTTCAGTGAAGGAAATCTGTCGACGATTGCTCTCGCGGGAGCCGGCCGTCCTGTTTCGATTTCTCTGCGGCGGCGCATTGTTGGGGTTTCGAGCCATCACATTCGAGCTCAAAATCGCGCCGTGGATCGTCACCGCGGCATGTCTGCGGCTGGCCCCTTACCTGTGGGCGCAGGGGTTGGCGGCCCGAGAGGGTTTGGAGCCCCCGCCGACGCCCATCGGAACCAGCGCGTGGGACGACCCGACGCTGCTGCCGATGACCGACTAGCGCTGGTCTGTTGCGGCTGGCGCTGGGACGCCGACAGCGGCGCCTACTAGCGGCGTTGCTGTTGATCTGCATGCTCTACGTGGGCGGCTACACGACAAATACGGAAGCACGGCGCCGAGACGCCGGACCGAATCCGGGCGGAGCGGCCACGGTACTGGCCGGGGCGCTGGTGTTGAGCCTGGCGATTCCAGCCGGCTCGCTGTCGCTTGACGATGATTGGGGCGCGCGGCCGGAAGCCCTTCGACCGTGGCAGGTCGCCCAGGCGCTGGCCGGCCAGGGCGTGGCGCCAGGAAGCCGTATCGCCTCCGATGACAACTGGCGCTAGCCAACATCAAAATAAGCGTGGTATACTGCCCTTGACACGCAATCGAAAGAAACGGAAGATTGGAAGGAGCAGCGAGTAGCTGAATGCCTCTAGCACTGCAGGCCAAAAAAGAGATTTTCGAGTCCCACGGAACGCACGAAAGCGATGTGGGCTCTACGCAGGTGCAGGTTGCACTGATGTCCCGCCGTATTGCGGACCTCACGGAACATCTCAAGTCGCACCGGCATGACTTTTCGTCCCGTCGCGGTATGTTCAAATTGGTGAGCCGTCGGCGGGCTCTCTTGCGGTATCTGAGGGGACGCGATCCCCAGGGATACCGGGAGCTGGTCAGCTCCCTCGGCCTGCGCGGCTGAGGCGGACGCCGCGCTCTCGGCCCGTTTGACGGGCCACAGGCCGGAGCCTTCCGGCCCCGCTTGTCAACACAGAACCGCGAGCCGGCTGATCCCTCGGTCCGGGGTGCGTCGTCATGGGCGCGCACTCATCGCTCACCCTTCCTTTCCAGGCTTCCCTTTCCGGAGCAAGGTCGTCGTATGTCTCGGCGGCCTACGCGGAATTTGCGTGGGATTCTTGGGATGAAATATGGCACATCAAGTCGAAATTGAAGTTGAGGGTCGCAAGATTACCCTCGAGACCGGGCGTCTGGCCAAGCAAGCCGGCGGCAGCGTCATCGTGTCGTGCGGGGACGCGCGGGTGCTGGTCACCGCGACTTCCGCGGACGAGCCTCGTGAAGGCATTGATTTCTTTCCGCTTACGGTCGATTACCGTGAGTACACCTACGCCGCCGGCCGTTTCCCCGGCGGCTACATCAAGCGCGAAGGGCGGCCCTCGGAGAAGGAAGTTCTCACCAGCCGCATGATCGACCGTCCGCTGCGTCCGCTGTTTCCGGCGGGCTTTCGCAATGAGACGCAGATCATCGCCATGGTGCTGTCCGCTGATCCGGACTTCGACCCCTCTCCGCTGGCGATGGTCGGCGCCTCGGCGGCTCTGGCGATCTCTCCCACCCCGACCGAGCACACCATCGGAGCCGTGCGCGTGGCGCATTTGGGCAACGGCGAGTGGTCCATCAACCCCACCTATGACGAGCTGGCCGAGTCGGACTGGGCGATCATCGTCGCCGCCGCCAAGCCCGGCATTGTGATGGTGGAGGCCGGCGGCATGGAAGTTGACGAGGAGGTCGTCGTCGAGTCGATCCGCCGCGGGCACGAAGCCTGCAAGACCATCATCGACGGCATCGCCGAGCTGGCCAAGCTGGCCGGCAAGCCGAAGATGACCTTCCCCGCGCCGCAGTTCGACGATTCGCTCTTCGACGAAGTGCTCAAGAAGTGGGGCAAGCCTTTCGAGGACGCCCTCGACACCAAGAAGTACCCCAAGCTCGAGAGCTACTCCAAGGTGAAGGCGATCAAGAAAGAAATCAAGGCCGCCTACGCCGAAGACGACGCCAAGAGCAAGGCGCTGAAGCCGATCCTGGAGCAGTTGCAGGAGAAGATCTTCCGGCGCTGGGTGCTGGAAGAGAATCGCCGTCCGGACGCGCGCGCCTGGAACGAGATTCGCGACATCTCTTGCCACGTCGGAGAGCTGCCGCGCACTCACGGCTCCGCCGTGTTCACCCGCGGCGAGACGCAGGCGCTGGTCACGGCCACCCTGGGCACCAAGATGGACACCCAGCGGCAAGAGCTGCTCGATGATCCGGACTACCAGAAGACCTTCATGGTCCACTACAACTTCCCGCCGTTCAGCGTGGGCGAGGTCGGTTTCTTGCGCGGACCCGGCCGTCGCGAGATCGGCCATGGCATGCTGGCCGAGCGAGCGTTGGCGACGATGATGCCAGCGCACGAGGACTTCCCCTATACCGT
Source organism: uncultured Bryobacterales bacterium (assembly GCA_964405625.1). GTDB lineage: Bacteria > Acidobacteriota > Terriglobia > Bryobacterales > UBA6623 > RI-231. The sequence continues at coordinate 199 of CAYOPA010000442.1, read as the reverse complement.
CCGCATCGTGAGCGACATTCTCGAATCCAACGGCTCCAGCTCGATGGCGACGGTCTGCGGCGGAGCGTTGGCCCTGATGGACGCCGGCGTGCCTCTAAAGTCGCCGGTGGCGGGCGTGGCCATGGGCTTGGTGGTGGAGGGCAGCGAGTTTCGCGTGCTCTCCGACATCGCCGGCGCCGAGGACCACTACGGCGACATG
>CAYOPA010000441.1:0-4554 GCA_964405625.1 uncultured Bryobacterales bacterium | reverse complement strand
GATGTTCTCGACGGGGCAGAAGTGTACCGCCACCAGCCGCATCATCGTCGAAGAGTCGATCTACGACGCCTTCGCCGAAAAATTCATCGCCGCCACCAAGGCGCTGAAGGTCGGCGACGGCTTGGCCGACGGCGTCCACATCGGCCCGGCCATCGACAAGGGCCAGCTTGAGACCGACGCCAAGTACTGCAAGATCGCGGCCGAGGAAGGCGCCACCATCGCCTGCGGCGGCAACATCCTGAGCGACGGCGACTACGCCAAGGGCTTCTTCTTCGAGCCCACCGTCATCACCAACGTCACCAACGACATGCGCATCGCCCGCGAAGAGGTCTTTGGCCCCGTCGCGGTTTTGATCAAGGCCAAGGACTTCGACGACGCCATGGCGATCGCCAACGACACGGAGTTCGGCCTGTCGGCGTCGGTGCAGACCCAGGATGTGTCGCGCGTGTTCGAGTTCATCAAGGGCATCCAGGCCGGCCTGGTCACCGTCAACCTGCCCAGCGCGGGCGTCGAGTACCAGTTGCCGTTCGGCGGCACCAAGGGCTCCAGCTTCGGACCCAAGGAGCAGGGCCCGGCGGCATTGGAGTTCTACAGCGATTACAAGACGGTATATTTGAAGTATTAGAGGTCGTGATTCGTGAACCGTGAGCCGTGAACCGCGCGGCTCACGGTTCACGGCTCACGGTTCACGAGAAATGAAGCTCACCCAACTGAAAACCCCGTCCGGCCTCGTCGCCGCCATTGTCGAGGGCGATCGCTACCGCCTCATCCCCAATCAGACGACCGCGTCGCTGATCGTGCAGGCCGAAGCCTCCGGCAAGCCGCTGGCGCATATCGCCCAGGCGCTGGCCTCCGACGAAGTTGTCGACGGCGAAACCGCCATCCCGATCCTTCCCGCCGAAGTCTGGGCCTGCGGCTGCACCTACGCGCCCTCGGCCGAGTTCCGCGACGGCGAGACCGACGTCAAGGAAGGCATTTACGCCTACGTCCACAACGTCGAGCACCGGCCAGAGCTGTTTGAGAAAGGCGCCTCGCGCGTCTGCGTCGGTCCCGGCGAAGCGATCGGCATCCGCAAGGATTCCAGCTTCACCGCCCCGGAGCCCGAGCTGACCCTCATCGTCGACGGCTCCGGCACAATCCACGCCGTCACGCTCGGCAACGACGTCTCCGCCTGGGACATCGAGCGCGAGAACGCCCTCTACCTGCCGCAGTCCAAGATTTTCGACAAGTGCTGCGCCCTGGGCCCCGTGATCGTCACGATGGACGAGATCGGCGACCCCTACGACCTGTTGATGAGCTGCGCCATCACCCGCGGCGACCAGACGACGTTCTCCGGCTCCTGCTCGACCGGACAGCTCAAGCGCAAGCTCGAAGAGCTCGTCGGCTACCTGCTGCGCTCGAACACAGTGCCCACCCCCGTCGCCCTGATGACCGGCACCGGCATCATCGTCACCCAGGAAGCCGCGCTCCAGCCCGGCGATGTGACGGCCATCGAGATCCCCCAGATCGGCCGTTTGAGCAACCCGGCCGTTTTCGTGTAAGCTCCGCTTTCTTCAGTCATGAGCTACGCGCACGCCACCGACGACCCCATCGCCGAAGCCGAAGCTATCCGCCTGACCGCGGACGAAGACAACGATGTCCAGGAGCCGCGCCTGCTGCAACTCTTCCTCGACAACGACGGCCGCTACCGCTGGTATGAGGAAGAGGAGGCCAGCGACATCGCTTCCCGCAACCTGCTCGAAGCCGTCCAAGGCGCCGTAGCCGGCTTCGACGGATTTCAGCTCGTCGAGATTCGCGGCGAGCCCGTCACTCCCAACTTCGAAATCAAAGACGCCTACGGCCCCGAAGAGCTCGAAGCGCTCGACGAATCGTAAGACGCATTACGGTCTTTTCGTTTCAGGCATTTAGAAAGGCCATTCCTGTTGACACGCCGGCTCCGGGGGTATAGCATACTGTCGGAATCGTCTCCGTGTGGGGGACCTTTCGTCTACAGGAAGCGCGCATGCTCCGACTTCTCACCGCAACGCTCGCGCTGGCGGCCATCGCCGCCGCGCAACAGGCTCCACAGCTTCGCGAAGAAGCGCTGACTCCCGAAGAGTTCCGACGCATCCACTCCTCGATCCTCGAGCCCGAGGTCAAAGCGAATGACCCGGCCCGGCTGACCGAGCGGGTCTCGCGCCACGCCGGTGATGCCCAAGTCCGCCCCGTCGCCCGCCGCAACTTTGTAGACGAGGCGATCTTCGGCAAGATGGAGCGCGATGGCGTGCCGAACGCCCCGTTGGCGAGCGACGCGGAGTTTCTGCGCCGCGTCAACCTCGACCTGATCGGCCGCATCCCCGCCGCGGGGGAGATCCGGGAATTTATTGACGATCCCGACCCGAACAAGCGCGCCAAGAAGATTGACGAGCTGCTTGCACGGGAGGAGTTCGCCGAGAAGTGGGCCTACTACTACATGGATCTGTTCCGCGCCAACGGCAAGATGGGCCGCGGACGCGAGTTGCTCCACTATTGGCTCAAGGAGAATCTGCGCTCCGACCGGCCCTATGACGAATGGGTGCGCGCCATCATCGCCTCGTCGGCGAAGAGCAATCATGTGGTGGCGGCCTCCAACGTGATCGCCCGCGAGCACGTACAGGGCAAGGCGCAGCCCGACGACGGCGTGGACCTCGGCATGGTGCAGCAGCTTGACACCCATGACGAGCTCACCGTGCTCTACGCCAAGACGTTATTGGGCGTCAACGTTTCGTGCGTCTCCTGCCACGACGGCGCCGGCCACCTCGAAGCGGTCAACTTGCATCTGACCTCGCTCAAGCGCAACGACTTCCACCGCATGGCGGCCTTTCTGGGCAAGACCCGCTACCTGATGTATTGGGAGAAGGGCATGCCGCAGTCGGGCGAGTTTCTCGTCGACGACGGCGCCGAGGGCTACGACACCGGCGGCGAGAGCATGATCCGGGTGCCGCGTTGGGGCGGCGAAACCAGCCCGAAGTTCATCTTGAACGACGAAGGCCCGCGCGAAGGCGAGCATCCGCGCGACGCCCTGGGCCGCATCCTCACCGCCCACCCGCAGTTCGCCCGCGCCACCGCCAACATGTTCTGGAAGCAGCTCATGGGCTACGGCGTGGTGGAGCCGTTTGACGAGTTCGATCTGTTCCGGCAGGACCCCGACAACGTGCCCGAGGGCTGGCAGCTTCAGCCCACCCACCCGGACTTGCTCATTGAGCTCGGCCAGAGCTTCATCGATTCCGGCTTCAGCATCCAGGAGCTCTTCCGGACGATCTGCAACTCCAGCGCCTATCAGCTTTCGGCCTCCTATCCGGGCGAATGGCAGGAGTCTTACCGCGACTACTTCGCCCGCAAGTTCGTACGGATGCTCTCAGCCGAGGAGCTCCACGACGCGATCGTGATCTCGACCAGCCGTCCCAGCAAGTTCAACTTCGGCGACGACACCGTCGGCATGGCGATGAAGCTGAGCCAGCCGCAGGGCTCGGGCGACCTGAAGTATCTGCTGCGGACTTTCGGCCAATCGACGCGCCGTAACCCGCCCAAGCCGGCCAACGGCTCGCTGTTGCAGCCGCTGGTGCTGATGCAGACGGCGGTGGTCGCCGACCGCGTCAAGGCGACCGACGACAGCCGCGTGCAGCGGTTGCTCGACAGCTACTCCGACAACGACACGGTTGTCGAGGAGCTGTTCCTGGCGACGCTGGCGCGCACGCCGTCGGACCAAGAACGCGAAGTCGCCCTGGCCGAGATGGCGGCCGACCGCATCCGCGGAGCGGAGAATTTGCAGTGGGCGCTGATCAACAATGTGGAATTTTTCTTTAACTACTGAAACCGAACCCCGGACGTGAGCCCGGGGCCGACATGACGCCATGAAAACCGTAGCCCAAACCTTCGGAACCCGCCGCGAGTTGCTCAAGCTCGGCGGCCTCGGGCTGGCGTACGCCGGCGTCGAGGGGATGACGCCCACCCGCGCTTGGGCCACCCAGAAGAAGGGCGCCGAGCCGCGCGGCTCGGCCCGCAACGTGGTGTTCTACGAGATCAACGGCGCCATCAGCCACCTGGAGTCGTGGGATTTCAAAGAAGACGCCGGCACCCCGGCCGACATCGACGTGGAGAAGATCAAGGACAACCTCTGGATCTCCAACACGCTGTTCCCTAAATTCAAGCATCACATCGAAAAGTTCGCCATCCACCGCACGCTGCTCAGCCACGAGGAGGTCCACTTCCGCGGCCAATACTACGTGCAGACCGGACGGCCGCTGAACCTGGCCTTCGCGCGCGAGATCCCCGCCATCGGATCGGTGCTGGCGATGGAGCTCGAGCCACGCCGTGGACCGGCTGACACCTTCCCGGTGTACATGTCGTTCAACCTCGAAAAGGCCTTTCCCGGCGCCTTGTCCACGGGCTTTCTCGACCCGCGATTTTCGGTGGTCGACATCAACCCGGAGCTGGTCGGCAAGGGCGCAGCGCTCGACGACAGCGCGATTCAGCTCATCGAGGAGCGCTGGCGGCTGCTGACCAAGCTGCGCGAAGCCCAGCGCGGCGCCATCA
>CAYOPA010000440.1:0-4555 GCA_964405625.1 uncultured Bryobacterales bacterium | reverse complement strand
TTCTCGAGCGTAATTTTATGCTGCCAGTCGTCGCCGAAGTCGTAGGTGTAGCGGATGGAGCTCTTCAGCGTTCGGAAAAGTCGGCTGATCTTGACGTCGCTCTCGTCCAGCACTTCCGGATCAGCCCAATCATCCACTGCGGGGTTGTCGACCCCGTAACGCTTGCCGCCGGCGTCGAACTCGTGCAGGTGCGAGTCGTCCCAATCAAACGCAGTCTGAATGATCGCGTGCAGGTCGGCCAGCGTGGCGTCCGCCGGGACCAGCACGCGCCGCCAGATCGGAGGGCGGGTTTCCAGAAGCTGGATCTTGAGTTGGAGGATCTCGATTGCGCGGACGGGCATCTTTGCTGCCGCTCCTAAGTTAACCTGTCGTGCGCCGCGCCAGCAAGCAGTGCAGCCAGGCGCCCAGCGCGCCGATGCCGATGGTGAAGTAGTTCACTAAGGCTGAACCGCCCGCCGGCGTGAATCCCCGCGGGCCCGCCAGCAGCATTCCGACCGCAAGGCCCAGGACCGCACCGTACAGCGCCGCCCGGCCCGACGGCAACGGGCCCGAACGGCGAGTGAGGAACCAGTTCAGCGCCAGCCACAGCACGCCGATCGCCAGTCCCAGAATTGGCATAAATGCGATCGCCCCGACATCCTCCAGGCCGCGGCGGCCGAATCCCTGGGCCATCAGCAAGACATAGGCAAAGCCGCCGATGACGCCGGTGAGAAAGAACGCGACCAAGCCCAATAGCGCGCCGAGGATGGAACCCTTGGGCTGAGCCATCCTAGGCCAGCCCTTCGAGCAGCCCGGTGGAGTCGCCGAAGCTGTCCTCGTGCACGTCCATCATGTCGAGCATCGTGAGGTAAAGGTTGCACAGCGGCGTCTTCTCCGGCGCGCGCAGGCGGCGACCGGGACGGATTTTGCCTTTGGCGCGGCCGGCCAACATTAGCGGCAGGTTCTCCGGGTCGTGCCGGTTGCCGTCCTTGAGCGAAGAGCCGAACATCACCATCGAGTTGTCCAGCAGCGACGATCCCGCTTCGTCCATCCCGCGCATACGGCCCAGCAGCCAAGCCACCTCGTCCATGTGCCAGTCGATGATCGCCTCGTATTGGGCGCGCTTGTCGGGCTCATTGCGGTGGTGCGAGATGCCGTGGAAGCTGCCCTGGACGCCGTTAATGAACGAGAAATCGCGGCCGGTTTGGGCGTCGCCGAACATGAACGTGGCGATCCGCGTGGTGTCCGTCCAGAAAGCCAGCAGCAGGATGTCGAGCATCAGCCGCACGTGCTCGCGATGCTCGGAGGGAATGCCGGGACCGGGGCGCGGCACATCAAGCTTGCCCTCGTTGATCCAGCGTTTTTGCGGCTTCAGAGTCGCCTCGATGCGACGCTCCACCGAGCGGACCGATTCCAAGTACTCGTCGATCTTCGCCTGATCGGCGGCGCTGCCCTTGGCCCGGAGAGCCTTGGCGTCGGCCATCACCAAATCGAGCACGCTCTGGTCGTCGCGCTGCAGGGACGCCATCGCGGCCGGGCGCCGCGGATCGACGCCGGAAACGCCGGCCGGCGCGGTGGCGCCCGTCCGGAACAGGCGGTCGAACGCAAGCTGCGGAATGATTTCCTTGGGAACCGGCGTGTGCGGGTCGCGCCAGGAGATATACGAGCCGTACATGCGGGCGAAGCCGCCGCCGATGTTGTCGACGCCCGTGCGCGGCGCGTCCACGCCGAGCTCCAGGGTGGGCAGTGGAGTCTTCGCGCCGATGTGGCGGGCGGCCATCTGGTCGACGGAGACGCCCCCGGTGTCGAGGTCGCGTCCGGTGGAGCGCTCCACGAAGCCGCCCGAGAGAAAAGCCGGCACCTTGGGCCAATGCCCGTTGCGGCCCACGGTCTTTTCGTTCCAAAGATTCTCCAGCAGCAGGAACTCGCTCTTGTGGGGCTCCAGCGCCTTCAGATGCGGGGTGATCTGGTAGTCTTCGGCGTCGCCTTCGGGGGTCCAGTGGTCGGGGCGCACGCCGTTGGGCATGAACAGGAACGCCATCCGCAACGGCGGCTCTTCCAGTCGCAGCGAGCCGCTCGGGCCGACCGCCGCTGAAGCCGTCGACTCCAACCAGGGTAGCGCCATCGCCGCACCGAGGCCGCGCAGCACAGTGCGGCGAGAGAATTTTCGGGGGACAACGAAGGCGGCCATGGCGTACGGATCCGAGCGCATTCTACCGCAACCGGTCTGTTACGTCACGAGAAATGGCGGGTGTCGTTATCGATTTATTCGTCTCGCATCACGCGGGCGCCCAGCGCGCCGCCCAGCGCGGTGAGGGCTGTGACGAAGAGAAACGTCAGCGCCAAACCGACGATGATGACCGTGGCCAGCATGGTCGGATCGGCCGCCAGACGCGCCACGGCGTCGGCCATTTCGGCCTCGCCGTTTTCGCGAAACTGGTGCTGCATCTGCTCCATGGCCGGTCCGAAGCCATCGCCCAGCAGGCTGGCCAGCGCGCCCAGGATCAGGCTCAGGGTGAAGGTGATGACTCCGGCGATCCAGCCCAGCCGGGCGCCCTCGGCAGGAGTCGGGTTGGCGCCGGTCCGTTTGCGGTAGCTCGCCACGGCGGAAAAACCGGCGGCCGGGTACCATGCCCAGCAGAGCACTTTAAACAGCGGCAGGGTCACCAGCATCGCCGCCAGCGCCGCGGGCCAATACCCGGCGCGTAGGGCGTGGGGGTTGCCGAACGAGATCGGCAGCGCCTCGGCTTTGTCCGTCTCCGCCGGCTTGGGCTCGCGGAGAAAGGCGTTCTGGACGCGGTCGGCCGCCAGCGCTTCCGCTGTCAGCGGCCGTCCGCAATTTGGGCAGTACTCGGCGCCATCCGGGTACTGGGCGCCACAATCGCATCGCTTCATCGCCATCGATCGAGTTGTTCCAGTGTGAACGAGGCCGACCGCTGACGGCAAACGCCGCTCGCTGCTACTCTCTCAGAGCAATGGCTTGGAGCTTTGAATTGATCATCGGCCCGCTGGGCAACGTGACGGAGGGGCCCGCCTGGGACGGCGAAACGCTGCTGTTTACAGACATCTTCGCCAGCCGCATCCTGCGCTACGATCCGGCTTCGGGAATCGTCTCCACCTTCCGCGACGGCACGAACCACTGCAACGGCCTCAATTTCGACGCCCAAGGCCGATTGTACGGCTGCGAGGGCGACGCGCGTCGCTTTGTGCGTTACGAGCCCGACGGCGGCGTTACCGTCGTCGCCGACCATTACCAGGGCCGCCGCTACAACGTTCCCAACGACGTCGCCATCGAGCCCAACGGGCGGCCGTGGTTTACCGACCCGTTCTATGAATCCGCCGCCGGGCCTTGGACGGCGACGCGCGAGCTCAAGGAGCTCAATCATGAGTCGATCTATCGCTGCGACCCCAAACCCGACGGCGGCTGGGACGTGACGCGGGTCACTTTTGACACCACCCGCCCCAACGGCCTGTTGTTTTCGCTGGACTACCGCACGCTGTACGTGGCACAGAGCGGCCGCCGCGCCGACGAAAAGCGCGAGCTGCGGGCCTACCCGGTCAACGACGACGGCTCGCTCGGGCCGATGCGGGTGTTGCACGACTTCGGCGACCATCGCGGCGTGGACGGCATGGTGTTGGACGTGGAGGGCAACATTGTGGCGACGGCGGGCTGGGAGCACGGCGGGCCGGGCGGCTCGGTCTACGTATTCTCTCCCGAGGGCGAGGTCCTGGAACGGCATCCCGTGCCGGCCAAGCGGCCGACCAACTGCACCTTCGCCGGGCCGGATCTCTCCACGCTCTATGTGACGACGACGGAAGGCCACTTGTTCCGCGCCGAAACCGGGAGGCGCGGCCGGCTGCTGTATCCCTAGCGTCCCGTCTCTGAAGCTCGTAAACAAGAACAAGGCCATGCAGCGATGCCATTACGCGCTCGAATCTTGCGCGGAAGGGGCTGCAACAAATCCTGCGATCCGCGCAGCGGGAGCGAGCTCAAGCCCGTAGGGCGACATTCTGCTAGCCCGGTCCGTGAGGGCCGGGATTGTATGCGCCGTCACTTCATGAGCAGTTCGGTGTATCGCCGCTGCATTTCAACCGTCGACACGTCCTCAATGCCGTGCCCGATATTCCAGCGGTGGCCGAACGGGTCGCGGATACAGCCTGACCGCTCCCCGTAGAATTCGTCCTTCGCCTCCCTCTCGACCACGGCTCCCGCTTCGACGGCTCTTCGAATCACCTCGTCGGCGTCGTCGACGTGAAGGTGAATCGTGACCGACGTCGCGCCGATGGCGAGCGGTCCGCGGATGCCACATTCGGGAAACTCGTCGGCGAGCATCACCGTGGCCCCGCCGAAATCGAGCTCGGCGTGACCGATCCGCCCGCTCGGCTCCGTAAGGCGGAACTTTTCGCGTGCGCCGAAGGCTGTGGAGTAGAATTCGATGGCCTTGTGAGCCTCCCGCACGTGTAAATAGGCGAAGAGCTCGTGTATCTTCATGGAGGTTTACTCATGGTAGGGCTTGGACCAGCAGGTTACGAAGCACCAGACATTTCGTTGCGGGTGAGGCGGATAAGTTCCTAG
>CAYOPA010000439.1:0-4599 GCA_964405625.1 uncultured Bryobacterales bacterium | reverse complement strand
GGGGATGTTTCCGCCCAGCTCGTCCACGTTGTTGAAGAACGCGTACATCTGGTAAAACTCGCGCTGGGCGATCGGGTCGAACTTGTGGTCATGGCAGCGCGCGCAGCCGATGGTCAGCCCCAAGAACGCCGCGCCGGTGGTCGAAACGCGATCCACGACGGCTTCCACGCGGTACTGCTCGTAGTCGATGCCGCCTTCCTGGTTGATCATCGTATTGCGGTGGAACCCGGTGGCGATCAGCTGATCCTGCGTTGGGTTCGGCAACAGATCGCCGGCGACCTGCTCGACCACGAAGCGGTCAAACGGCATATCGTCGTTGAGGGCGTTGATGACCCAGTCGCGATAACGCCAGATGGAGCGGGCGCCGTCGATGGAATAGCCGTTGGAGTCGGCGTAGCGCGCCAGATCGAGCCAATGGCGTCCCCAGCGCTCGCCGTAGGCCGGCGATTCGAGCAGGCGGTCCACCAGGCGCTCATAGGCGTCCGGCGCATCGTCAGCGAGAAACTCGCGCACTTCCTCGGGGCTGGGCGGCAGGCCGCGCAGATCCAGGCTGACGCGCCGAATCAGCGTCCGGCGGTCGGCTTCAACGGACGGCTTCAGATTCTTCTCTTCCAGCTTGGCGAGGATGAAGCGGTCGATCGGGTTACGCGCCCAGTCGGCGGCCTGGACGGCCGGCGGCCGCGGTCGCTCAACCGGCTGAAAAGCCCAGTGCGAAGCGGTCGCGCGCGTCGGCCCGGAAGCCTCGCCCCAGGCGGCCCCGTCGGCCACCCACACGGCCAGCGCCTCGGCTTCCTCAGGGGCCAGCGGCCCGGTCGGCGGCATCTTCACATCGCCGTCACGGCGGATCGCCTGCACCAGCAGGCTCTCGGCGGCCTGCCCCGGAATCACGGCCGAGCCCCGGTTGCCGCCCAGCATGGCGTCCTCCCGGGTGGCCAGCGATAGCCCGCTCATCTTGGTCTGTTGGTTGTGGCAGCCCAGACAGCTCTTGGCCAGTACCGGCCGCACTTTCTCCTCAAAAAACCGAATCTGATCGGCCGAACCGGCGTCAGCGCCGAGCACAACGGCCGGCGCAGCCAGCGCAACCAGGAGGAGCTTGCGAAACCGATACATAGCCTTGCCCGCATTAGTATGACGCACTTACGGGCTCGTGTTCGGAACAGAACCAGCGCATTGCGGCGCCGCGGGAGAGGGCGCTATGCTCAGGCGGTTCGATGCGATTCTTTCTGTTCATTCTGACGGCGGTCGCGGCCTTCGCGGCCGACAACCCGCTCGCCCGCGATCCGACGGCCGTGGCGGCCGGGCGCGAGGCGTTCCTCCAGCGTTGCGCCGTCTGCCACGGCCAAGACGCCTTGGGCGGACAGGCCGCCAATCTCGTCCGCGCCCGAACCGTCGTGCGCGGTTCCGACGAAGCCCTGTTCAAGGTCATCCGCGAGGGACTGACCGGCACGATCATGCCGCCGCAAGCCGATCTGTCCGACGAAGGCGTCTGGCAGCTTGTGAGCTACCTGCACGGGCTTTCCCGGCCCGGCGAGCAGCCGCCGGTGGACGGCGACGGCGACGCCGGCCGGAAGCTGTTCGCGGAAAAGGGCTGCATCGGCTGCCACATCGTCGAAGGCAAAGGCGGCTTTCTCGGCCCCGCCCTGGGCTCGATCGCCACGCGCAAGAGGACGGAGCAGATTCGCGCCGACATCCTGGATCCGGACTCGCTGGTGGGCGACGGCTACCGCCGCGTCACGGTACGAACCCAGGATGGCCGCCGCATCGAGGGCCTGCTCAAGAACGAAGACACGGTCTCTTTGCAGGTGCTGACCCGAGACGGCTCGTTCGAATTGCTGCGCCGGGCCGAGATCGCGAGCCTAGAGAAGCCCGAGGGCTCGCCGATGCCGGCGCCCCAGGGCCTGACAGCCGAGCAGCTCACGAACCTGCTGGCCTTCCTGGACCGCCAACGCGATCCGTTCGTCTCGATCAGCCGGGGGTTTGACAACTATTGATGAGGATTCTCGCCCCTTCGCTTCTGTTGTGCCTCTGTTTGGGGGCGTCCGCCCAGACCGTCGAGCCCCGTTACCAAGCGCCGGAAAACTGGTCGACCTACGACGGGGACAACACCGGCCGCCGCTACCGCGAGCTTGACCAGATCACTCCCGCCAACGTTAAGAAACTGGTCCCCCAATGGGTCTTCCAGTACCAGCCGCCTCTGTTTCGCGCGCTGGCCACGCCGCTGGCCGAGGACGGCGTCGTCTACATCACCGGCGGCGGCACGGCGGCCTATGCCCTAGACGGGCGGACCGGCCGCACCCTGTGGCGCTACGACTACCCGTTCGTTGAGCAGATCGACAGCAAGCGCGATTGGAACCGCGGCCTGGCGCTGTCTGGCAACCGGCTCTTCATGGCCACCATCGACTGCCACCTGATCGCGCTCGACCGCCGCAACGGCGCCATGCTGTGGCGCTCCAAGGTCAACATCGAACAGCAGTGCCTGGGCTCGACCGCCGCGCCGTTTGTCGTCAAGGGCCGCGTACTGGTCGGCAACAGCGGCGGCGACTCGGGGCTGGTGCGCGGCTTCTTGGACGCCTTCGACGAAGAGACCGGCGAGCGCGACTGGCGGCTGTGGACCGTGCCCAAGCCGGGCGAGAAGGGCTCGGAAACCTGGGGTGACACCGACGCCTGGAAGGGCGGCGGCGGCGCCACCTGGACGACCGGCACGTACGACCCCGACCTGGACCTGCTCTACTGGCCCACCGGCAACCCCGGCCCCAAGGACTTCGACGGCCGCGACCGCCCCGGCGACAACCTCTACACCGCCTCGGTGCTGGCCATCCGGCCCGACACCGGCGAGCTCGTCTGGCACTTCCAGTTCACCCCCCACGACGAGCACGACTGGGACGCCAACGAGACGCCCGTGTTGGTCGACGCCGGCTGGCAGGGCAAGCCGCGCAAGCTGCTGCTGCACGCCGACCGCAACTCGTTTTTCTATGTGCTCGACCGTGAGACCGGCGAGTTCCTGCAAGGAACGCCCTTCGCCAAACAAACCTGGGCGAAGGGCCTCACCGCCAAGGGCCGGCCGATCGAGATCCCCGAGGCGGCGCCCTCGCGCGAAGGGCCGGTCGTCTGCCCTGACATCCACGGCGGAACCAACTGGCAGTCCCCGGCCTATAATCCGGCCACGGAGCTGCTGTATCTGGTCGCCCGCGACGGCTGCGGCCGGTATTACCAAACCGGCTACAGCATCGACTACGAGCTCGGCGAAGCTCAGCAGTCCTTGCGGGCGCTGGACATCCACACCGGCGAGACGCGCTGGGAGATTCCGTTCCTGGGCGACGAGAGCCAGGAAATCAACCACGCCGGCGCGCTGACCACCTCCGGCGGGCTGGTCTTCTTCTCCAGCCGCGAAGGCAACTTCATGGCGGCCGACGCCAAGACCGGCGAGCTGCTGTGGACCTTCAACACCGGCGGCAACATCCGCGCCTCGCCGATGACCTACGCGGCCGGCGGCAAGCAGTACGTGGCAATCGTCACCAAGGCCGGAATTTTCGCTTTCGGTCTTTTCGACTAGACCCGCTAATTCGGTAGTCGGACGACGGAGCAGTCCGATCCCACGACCTCGCGGGCGAGATCGAGCAGGTGCTCGTGGTGCGTCAGGAAGAGGACCTGGGTGCGCCCGGCGAGCTCGGCCAGCAGCCGCAGCCCGGCCTTGGCGCGCTCGTTGTCCCAGTTGACGAAGAGGTCGTCAGCCAGGAACGGCAGCGGCTCGCCTTTCTCCAGGTGGAGCTCCAGTGCGGCCACGCGGAGGGCCAGGTAGAGCTGATCGCGCGTGCCGTCGCTCATCGCTTCGACGCCGATCAAGTCGCCCGAGCGGAGGGCGAGAATCGCGGCTTTATCGCTGTCGCCTTCCACCGTCAGCCGCTCGAACGAGCCCAGCGTCAAAAGGCTGAAGAGCTCGCCGGCGCGTTGTAGCAGCGGACCCTGATGGCTCTCCCGGTAGCGCTGGATGGCCCAACCCAACAGCTTGTGCCCGACGGTGGCCCGCACCCAGCGCCCGGAGACGTCGATCATCTCGGCGAGCGCTTCCTGGCGGCGGGCTTCAGCCTGAGCGGCGGCGTCGCCGGCCCCGAACTGGGCGAGCGCGTGCTCCGCGTCTTTTCGCTTTTCCACGGCCTCCTGGAGGCTCTGTTGAACACTCTCCAGCTCGGCCTTGATAGTCAAAAGCTCGGCCTCAAGATCGTTGCCGTCCTCGGCGTCCATCTCAGCTTCGAGTGCGGCCAAGCTAAGCGGCGAGCCCGCGTGCAGCGCCTCGGCCGTTTTTTCCTCGATCCTGGCGTCCAACTTGCGGGCTTCGTCAGAACGTTCGACCGCGGCTTGCAGTGCGTCAAGATCGGCGGCGCCGGCGTCTTCGAGCAGCGGGCGAATCGACGCCTCGGTTTCAGCGAGCTCCAATTGGGCGGCGTCAGCCTCTTCGTGTTTACCCAGCAGAGCTTTCTTCTGTCTCTCCCGCTCGGCTTCGTCCTGGCGGGCTTGCTCCAGGCGACCGGCCAGCTCTTCGGCGACCTTGTCGGCGGCCCGCTCGGCCCAGTCAGGCGCCAGCTTCCGGGCCAGATCACG
>CAYOPA010000438.1:0-4647 GCA_964405625.1 uncultured Bryobacterales bacterium | reverse complement strand
CGGCCGGATCATCCTACGCCGAAGCCGCTCGACGCCTTCGGGATCCCGATGCGCCAGCATGTGGCGCGGGGTGGCCTCTGCTACGAGCCCTTCTCCGGATCCGGCTCGCAGATCATGGCCGGCGAGGCCAACAGCCGCCGCGTCTTCGCAATTGAAATCAGCCCGGCCTACATCGACGTCGCCGTGGAGCGCTGGCAGGCCGGAACCGGCAAGGACGCGATCCTCGACGGCGACGGCCGGTCATTTGCCGAGGTAAAGGCCAAGAGGCTGGGCGATCGCCCTGAAGCGTAGGCAGCGTTCAAACGTCGCGGTGCAAAATGAAAGGCCGGGCGTGCACCCGGCCATCATTCGGTCATGGATACGACCGCTTATTCCGCGGCGGGAAGGCCGCGCGCGATCCGCCAATGCGGGCTGTCCTTGGCCAGTGTCGATTTCGGCATCTTGCCCTTCATCTTCATTGTCGTGCGGGCGTTCACATAGGCGAACGCCGCGAAAAATCCGAGTGTTGCGATCATCTGCATACCGATGAGTTCCGTCATTGGTCGTCCTCCAGAAGTGAATGTTGCGAGTTATTGTGTGATTGCAACGCGGACTGCGCCCCGCTGGATCAAGGAAAATCACAAAAGATCAATGGCATGCTATGGTACGCGGGGAGTTTACCGTGACCATACAGAGCGTTGGCGCCAACTCCGCGACAGCCTGACGCAGTGGCGATCAACGCGCGAGGACCACCACGAGCGCGAAGTAGGCCGCAAGCCCGATCCATCCGAACTGCGCCATCACCAGCGCCGCACCGAAGAGAAGTCCAATCGTGGCGCCGATGATGAGCCGCTGTTCGCCGCGGGGACGGGCATCGAGCCAGCGCTCCAGGTCCATAGCGTCGCGTCCTGGCGACACGCCGGCGAGCAATCCCACCGTCACGCGGCGGCACATCGCTTCGATTTTCGTGATGGGGTTCTCCTCCATTGGCTTGGGATACCAAGGACTGCAGGAGCGAGGCAACAGCAACCACCGCTCCCAGGCGGGCTATGGCAATGCGATCGTGCCGCCGCTCGCGGCGGAGTTCGCGACAGTGTATCTCGATTGCCTGCTGGAGGACAGGGGATGACCCAGAGCCGTGCCATGTCGCTGATGGAGGCGGCGACCAACGTCGTCGTTGGCTACGTTTTGGCCATCGCCACGCAGATTGTGGTGTTCCCGTTGTTCGGGATCCGGACAGGCATGACGGAGCACCTGACGATAGGTCTCGCCTTCGTCGTCGTGTCGCTGGTTCGTGGTTATCTGCTGCGGCGGCTGTTCGAGCGGATCAGGGCGCGATAGTGACGGTCAGCAATGCGGACGAAGCGGTCGTTCCGCGCGTGGGCTCCGCGGCCGTGCGCCCTTGCAGCAACGCTGGTGTCGAAGGCAATCTCCACGTGTCCGCCGCGTCCAGTCGTAAGAGCCGTTCTTAAGACCTTGGCGTGGCCGCCGCGGCCTCGACTCCTCAGGTCACAGGGCATCAGGTTTAAAGAATCGTTGGTGGATATGTCTTGCGCCAAGTCAACGACACACGCTGTTCCGCAGATCACTGTGAGAAGGTTAGTCCCTTTGATAATGGAGCGCAGACATGCACGAGACCCACGAAAACGAAAGCCTTGCCCGTCGCGACTTCATGATCGCGTCGGCGGCATCGGTCGGCGCTGCGGCAGCTCTTGCGATGAGCGCCCGCGCCGTCAACGCCCAAACCACGGCGCAGCCGGTTCCACTATCGACGGCAGGAACAACCTACACGGGCGATGTGATCGACGGGAAACCCCTCGTAACCCTTCTCGATGTGAACGACCTCGAGCCCGGGAAGTTCCACCACCTTTACTTCCGGGGCCTGGAGACGCCCTCGGGACAGCACTGGCTTGTGTCTGTAACGGTCGCCCGCGGGGCGAAGCCGGGCAAACGCGTCGTTCTCACCAGCGGCGTGCACGGCGACGAGATGAGTTCCATCCATACCGTACAGACGGTGATGTCACAGCTTGAACCTGCAGACATGTCGGGCACGGTGATGGCAGTCACGGACATCTCCCGCCCTGCGCTGGAAGGCATGCAGCGTCGCTGGCCCAATTCCAGCCGGGGCATCGATCTGATCGACATGAACCGGGAATGGCCCGGCATCGAAGATGGGCCCACGGCATCTGGCCGACACGCCTGGCTGGTGTTCAACCGCCTTTTGCGGCCCAACGCGGACATCGCGATCGATTTCCATACGGGCACGACCGGCTTTGGGGTCACGGATTTCAACATTGGCGAGTTGAGCATCCCCGCAATCAGGGCGATGCTGGAACTCTATCCCGTCAGCCAGATCGTCGACAATGCAACCTATCCCGGCGTGCTGCACAACGCGTTCATCAATGCGGGCATCCCGTCCTTCTGTCCCGAGGTCGGCGCGGCGCGGATCCTTGATCACGACCTGATCGCGCGCTTCGTGGAAGGCACAATGAATGTGCTCAAGCATCACGGGATTGTGGCCGGGCCGATCGGCCGCACCAGCGCGGATGTGCGCGCCTTTGTCGGCAACGCCTCGTTCCCGATCCTCGCCACCGCGGGCGGGATCGTGGAATACCTTGTCCGGCTCAATGATCCGGTCGAACCGGGGCAGCCAGTCGCGATCCAGCGCAACGGTTTCGGCGAGGTGGTCGCGGAGTATGTAAGCGGCGTGTCCGGCGAGATCCTGGGCCTGCGAAGCGACGCCATGGCCGAACCCGGCAACCCGCTCGCCTTCATCCTCTTCTCCGCGCCGGGGGCGGACCAGCCTCAGGTCTATCCCGAGTGATATACTTGTGCTTGCAAGGTTAGCGGAGCCTGCGGCTCATGGACCGTAGCACACCCGACAGCCTCCCATGTTTCAAACGCTCGAGGGCGAAACCTGAATTGCGCCGGGTGCCGCCGGTCCAGTCGAACTCCTGCAACGATCGGTCCGGGACAGGTGCTCAGCTCCACCCGTGCACTGACCGATCAATCAGCCTGCGTCTGATTGTCTCTGAAGGGCTCTTCGCGTCGATCGCCAGCCACCGCTGACTGAGCAGCCGCCGTCTGGCCAGACGGCGGCTTGATCGGGTCGTTTGGCTGGCCCCTTCAGCCTCCGGCGATCTTGTACGCCCTCCCCCTCCCATCAACCTTCTCGGAGGTGATGGTCAGGCCAAGCTTCTTCTTGAGCGCGCCAGACAGGAAGCCTCTGGTCGTATGTCCAGCCCATTGAGTAGCCGCGACGATCTCTTCGATGGTCGCGCCACCCTCGGCGCGCAGCATGGCGATGACAACCTCCTGCTTGGTGCCGTTTCGGCGGCGGACGGGCTGCGGGGCGGCCACGGGCTGTTCTTCGTTCTCAGCGTTAGTGGCGTCGGTGATCCCGAGGGTAGCGCAGGCCAGCGGCGTGGCGCGGAGCGTGATCGCGCCGCGCTCTTCGTCGTGCCGCCAGACGGTGTTGCGGTCGGTGGCGGGGATTTCCTCGATGAGCCCAAGCTTCAGGAGGCTCTTGCAGACGTTGCCAACCGCGCCGCCCTTGAGGTTCGCGGTCACGGGGAAGACCATCCCGTCCTCGCGCGCACAGGCGGCGGACAGGATCACGGCTTGCGTATCGGTCAGCTTGATCATCGCTCAGCCCTCCTTCGCGGGGCGGCCAAAGCCGAGGATGGGGAGGATGAAGGCCGCGTCCTCGGGATCGCGGTCATCTGCCGCGAGCCAGTCGTCCATCGCGGCGCGCGCGGTGGCGACGTCGTTGAATTGGCCGAGCCAGCCAATCTCGCCGTCATGGTCGGTGAGGACAAGGCAGGGTTGAGAGGGCAGGCGTGTCATGGGGTCGTCTCCACTGTCGGGCCGCGACCATCGCCGCCCTTCTACGACCCCAAGCCCGCCGATCTGGCGGGTTGGGCTGGTCCGAGGCTTTGGCTGTCCTTCAGGCGGCGTGTTCGCCCTCATTGAAGGCCATGTCCGTGATCTCGCGGAGGCGGGCGCGGACGTGGTTCAGGGATCCGACATGGCCCCAATTGATCTCGTCCGGGTCCGTCCGGAAGTGGTCCGCGCTGAGGGCCTTCAGTCGCTCGAGCATCGCGTCGATCTCGGTCTTGGCGGCGATGAAGGCGTCGAGGGCCTGGTCGTTGTTCCTTGCGGTGTGGGTCATCCATAGGTCTCCGGGGTGAGTTGCATCGTCTCGTCTCACGACACGTTTGCTCTGTCCGCCGAACTTATCAACGCAGATAAGCACATGATCTTGATGTATTTTCCGGTGCCGCGATGCAGGGCCTGAGCGAACGCGCCTATGCCGCCCGGGTCGGTCTTTCCCGCGGCGCGATCCAGAAGGCGAAGGAGGCGGAACGCCTCGTCCTCTTCCCCGACAGCTCCATCGACGCAGCCGCCAGTGACGCGCGGCGGGCCGAGATGACTGACCCGTCGAAGGTGCGGGGTGCACGCGGCGAGGTCACCGCTGGCGGCGCCGTGCAGCCGCCTGCCGCATCGCGACCCGCGCCAATGATGAAGCCAGTCCCCGAGGCAGCCGTCACGGCGGTCGGCGACACGCTGCGCGAGCAGGGTCTTGCCGCCCCCGCGGCTGGCGGTGCCATGACCTTCCTGCAGGCGAAGACGGCAAACGAGGTGCTGAAGGCGCAGGAGCGGCGGATC
>CAYOPA010000437.1:0-4662 GCA_964405625.1 uncultured Bryobacterales bacterium | reverse complement strand
GCACGGCTATGCCGTGCACGCGGGGCTGCGCCCCGCGAAGTAACTTGTCGGGCCACAGGCCCGACTGCACGGCGCAGCCGTGCGCCACGTCAGGCTGCTAGAATCAAAGCCGTTGATTCTTCAGCGGTGGAGCGCAAGAGCCAAACATTTTCTCTCGCCGTCTCGGGGCTGCTCTTCGTAGTCCTGCTGACGCTTTCGTTTTGGCAGACCTCGTTTGATTTCGGCGAGTTTCGGCCAGAATCGCCCACGGTCACGTTTGTCCTTTGGGGCATCTCGTCGATTGTCATCCTGGGCGTGCTCACGCTCGGGTTTTTGCTTTTCCGCACCCTGCTGAAGCTCTACATCGAGCGCAAGCGCAAGCAGGCAGGCTCCAAGCTCAAGACCAAGCTGGTCGGCGGTGCGCTGGTCGTCTCCCTGCTGCCTGTCGTCTGCATGGTCGTTTTCTCGTTTAAGATCCTCAACCGCACCCTCGACAAGTGGTTCAGTTTTCCGACCAAGGAGATTCTCGAGAGCTCCGACGCCGTCTCCACGCGACTGAACGAGATCATGCGCCATAAGACCGAGACCGATGCGGCGTGGTTGGCCTCGTTGCCGATCGTGGCTCGTGCTCTGGGCGCGCGCTCTACCGGCGATGCCATTGAACCCGATCGGCTGGAGGCGACTGTTCACCGCGTCGGCGCCGAGTACGTCGCCATCTTGGCCGACGGCTCCACGGAGCCGGTTTGGGAGGTGCGAGGCACGGCCCTGTTCAAGGGGCCGGTTGCCTGGAAGTCGCCTTCCGCGGCGGATGAAGGGCTGATCTCCGGCATCGCCCAGGACATCGTCTGGGCGTCGGCGCCCGTCATGGACGGCGAGCGGCGCATCGGCCGGCTGATTGTCGGCTGGCCCATCCCGCGCGACATCCTGGACCGCCAGCAGCACATGGCCAGCAACTTGAGCCTGTGGGCTTTCTATGAGAGCGAGCGGCGCGACATCCGCTATTTCTACCTTGCGATGCTGGCGCTGATCACGGTCTTTGTGTTGTTTGTAGGAGTGTGGCTATCTATTTTTGTTTCCAAACAGATATCAACGCCTATTGAAGCTTTGCTGGAGGCTACTTCGGCCATCTCGGAGGGCCGGCTTGACCACCGCATCGACACGCCCGGCATGGACGAGCTCGGAGGGCTCATCACCAGTTTCAACAACATGACCCGCGACTTGGAGGAGCGCACCAGGGCCTTGCAGCAGAGCAACCGCGAGCTGGGTCAGGCCAACGCCGAGATCGAATCGCGGCGGCGGTTCATCAACGCGATTTTGGAAAACATTACGCCCGGGGTCGTCTCCATTACGGAACAAGGAGAAGTGCTTAAAACGAACCCCTCGGCGGTCAAGATCTTCCCGCAGCTCGAGCCGGACGGCTCCCTGCTGGCGCCGTTCGAGGGCGAGGATCTGCAAGAGGTCCGTTATTTGCTCAATCGCGCGCGACGGATCGGGCTGGCCAGCCGTGATTTTGAGATCGAGCGCGAAGGCCGCATCCTGCATCTGACGATCACTGTCTCCGCGCTCGAACGGCAGACGCCCGACCGCTCCGGCCGTCCTTCGCGTTTCGTCGTGGTGCTTGAAGACACCACCGAGCTGCTGCACGCCCAGAAGACCGCCGCCTGGAATGAGGTCGCTCGGCGCGTGGCGCACGAGATCAAGAACCCGCTGACGCCGATCGCGCTCTCGGCCGAGCGTATGGCGCGCCTGCTGGAGCGCTTTGACGACGACGCGATCCCGGCTGAGCGGCGCGAGCTGCGGGAGCGTTTCCGCCGGTCGACCGACACGATCCGCCGTGAAGTGGAGTCGTTGCGCCGGCTGGTGGACGAGTTCTCTCAGCTCGCCCGCTTCCCGCAGGCCCGCCCGCGACGCTGCGATCTGAACCAGGTCGTTGCCGAAGCGCTGACGGTGTTTGAGGGCCGTTTGGAGGGGGTGAGCGTGACCGCCCGATTGGACCCCGCGCTGCCGCCAGCGTGGATTGACCCTGATCAGTACAAACGCGTCGTCATTAACTTGGTGGACAACGCGGCCGAAGCGCTGGAAGGCTGCTGGGTGAGGGAGATTGTGGTAGAGACCGCGCCCGGAGGTCTGCCGGATACGATCGAGCTTTCGGTCTCCGACACAGGGCCGGGAGTCTCGGCGGAAGACAAGGAGAGGCTGTTTCTGCCGTACTTTTCGACTAAGAGCCGAGGCACCGGACTCGGTCTGGCGATTGTCAGCCGAATCGTCTCCGACCACGGCGGTTCGATTCGCGTGGTGGACAAGCGCCCGTCCGGCTCACGCTTTATTGTGGAGACGCCGGTCGCCGAGCCCGCGCTTCTTGGTGTGATCACTTGAGCGCAACCAAGATACTAGTAGTGGACGACGAGCCGGGAATCCGGCAGTCGCTGTCGGAGATTCTCGAAGACGAAGGCTACGCCGTCGCCGCCGTCGCCAGCGGCGAGGCCTGCCTGGAGGCTTTGGAGCGAGAGCAGTATCCACTGATCCTGCTCGACATTTGGCTGCCCGGCATTGACGGCCTGGAGACGCTGGAGGGCATCCGACGCTTGGACGCCTGGCGGCGTCCCGAGGTCGTCGTGATCTCCGGACACGGCAGCGTGGAGACGGCGGTGCGGGCTACCAAGCTGGGGGCGTTTGACTTCTTGGAGAAGCCTCTCTCGCTCGACAAGGTCACGCTCACCGTCCGGAACGCGCTGGAGCACCGCCGGTTGGAGCGGCAGAATGAAGACTTACGGCGCCGCGTCGAGCCGCTGTACCGAGTTTTGGGCGACAGCGTGCCGATGAAGGCCGTGCGGCAGCAGCTTGAGCTGATGGCGCCAACCGACGGCCGGGTCCTGATCTACGGGGAAAGCGGCGTCGGCAAGGAGCTGATCGCGCACGCCATCCACGCCCACAGCCTGCGGTCCGAGGAGCCCTTCATCGAGGTCAATTGCGCCGCCATTCCCGAGGAGCTCATTGAGAGCGAGCTTTTCGGGCATATTCGCGGCTCGTTCACCGGAGCTCGCGAGGACAAAGTCGGCAAGTTCCAGCAGGCGCATGGAGGCACGCTGTTTCTAGACGAGGTCGGCGACATGAGCCTGAATACACAGGCCAAGGTGCTACGCGCGCTCGAAGAGCAACGCTTTGAGCCGGTGGGGTCGGGCAAGACCGTTCAGGTCGATGTACGCGTGATCGCCGCCACCAACAAGGACCTCGACGAGGAGATCGCCGGCGGCAATTTTCGCGAGGATCTGTTTTACCGGCTCAACGTCATCCCGTTTTTCGTGCCGCCGTTGCGCGAGCGCGTCGAAGACATTCCCGTCCTGGCCGGACACTTTCTGCGTGAGTTCTGCGGCGCTTACGGGCGTCGCCAGAAGGCGCTAACGCCGGCGGCTCTGCGGGCTCTGCGGGAGTACCCTTGGCCGGGTAATGTGCGTGAGCTACGCAATATGATGGAGCGCATCGTGATTCTGCATCCGCAACAGGAGATCGACGAGAGCCGACTGCCCCTGCCGGCGGCGCGCCGCAGTGAGCGGCGCCGGCCCGAGTCGGGCCGCTTCCAGACGCTCGACGAGGCGCGGAAGGCCTACGAGCGCGATTACGTATTGCGCACACTCGACGCCCAAAGCGGGAACATGACCCGCACGGCTGAAGCGCTGGGACTGGAGCGCAGCCACTTGTATCGCAAGATGAAGGCGCTCGGGATTGATCCCACGGCTCCCCGACCGACGGCAGGCTAGCGGCGCGGGCGGCCTTGTTTCCCCGTGCTCAGGGGCCGTAAGAAATGTGGAAGGCGGAGCCGATTGCGCTCTACCTTCGGCTCTCGCCTCCGGTCGATCGTAAACGCAAGGAGGCAGGGGGGGCTACGCGGCGGATACAAACCCGGCCCTCACGGACCGGGCTATCACAATGCCGCCCCAAGGGCTTGAACACGCTCCCGCAGCGCGGATTGCGGAATTTTTTCCGCCCCTCCCGCCCGGAGCAGGGCGGAGATGAGGAACGTGAGGGAGCAAGTCCTTCTCAGCTTCGCGGCGGGTCCGTCGATGGCGGGCCGGCGCAGAAGTGTGAATCCCGGCCCGGCAGGTAGGTCACGTTGAGCTGCGGCGTTTCCAGGCGTTTATATCCCTGGAAACGCGACTCCAGCGCCAAATCCAGCATCCCGCTCGTCAGCATCGTGCGTTCCACCGGATACGTCGAAACGCCTTTCTCGAACATTTTTTCGATATTCATCGTCAGACAGGCGAAGTGCCGGTGTGGACGGCCCGGCTGGAGCCACATCAGCAGCGAGACCGGGTCCGGGCGGCCCTCCACGTCGATCGCGACGGTGAAATCCTCCACCAGCCCGGTCATCAGGAACGCCGCCGCCTGGAGCCCGTCGTTGTATTCGATGACGAACACCGCAGGGGTTTTGACGTTCTGCCGCATGTCGCCGGGCTTGCGGGTCTCGCTGTGGGTCAGCGCCTTGTCAAACAGCCGCCGCGCCCAGGGAGTGTTGTCCAGGAACTTCCAGACGTCTTCCTTCTCAAAGCACTGGATCGCCCGCACGCCCGTTTCGCCGCCCAGCCGCCGCTCGACCATGCATTGCAGCGATTCGAGGACGTGGAATCCGTAGATGTCGAGCCCGCTATAGCTGATGGCCACCGCGTGGGTCGCCTTCTCGCCCCA
>CAYOPA010000436.1:1785-4681 GCA_964405625.1 uncultured Bryobacterales bacterium | reverse complement strand
CGGTGGTGACGTTCTGCCCCTTGCGCGGAAACAGCAGGCCGCCGACCACCGAGCCGACCAGCCAGCCGGCCTGCCAGCCGACGCCGATGACGGAGCCGAGCGCGGCGCCGCCGACGGCAACGAGGATGGCCATGGATCAGAGCCCGCGGTTGCGGAAGCGAAAGGCGAACTTGACCTTGGCCGGCCACTCACCGGCGTAGGGCTCCTCGATCACCTGGCGGCGGAGCGCATGGGCGTGGATGAGATGCGGATGCCCCAGCCGCTCGATCAGATAGCCCTGGAGGGGGATGCCGTTGATGCCGGTGCCGCAGCTGTCGATAAGGTCGTTGGCCTTCGATCAGCGCATCTCGCCGCGCAGGTGCTTGACCTCCGCGCGGTCGGCCAACTCCGGCGCCACCGCGATGGCGTGGCGGAGACGAACGTTCGCCTCCCCCTCCCGGCCCAAGGCCGAAAGGCTGAGACCGAGGCAGAGGTGCGTCCAGCCGTCGTTCTCGAGCACCCGTGCTGCTGGATCGAGAACATCGATCGCCTCCTGGTGGCGGTCCAGGCGCGACAAGGCACAACCATAGGTGCTTTCGATGATGGCGTTGCCTGGGATCGCCGCACGCGCCTGCTCCACCAACTGCATGGCTTCCTCCCACCCGCGATCGCTTTTGAGCATCAGCATCGCCAGGTTGTTGGCGGCCAGCGGATGGCCGGGCAGCAGCGCCAGCACGCGACGGTAACGGGTTTCGGCCGCCTCCGTTTCACCGTCGGCCTCATCCAGGGTTGCCAGCGCAAACAGGAGTGGCGGCTGCTCCTGGAAGCCCAGCGCAGCCTCGATTTCACTTCTTGCCTGCGCCGTCTTTCCCAGACGCAGCAGCACGTCCCCGAGCGCCGCGCGCACCGCCGCCTCGTCGGCGGCAGGCAGGGGCTTGTCCGACGCGGCGCGAAGCCACGGTTCCGCAGCCGCGAAGTCTCCCGCGGCGAGATGGAGGTCGGCGAGCCGCCGCTCCGGCAAGGGCGAGTCCGGAACCAGGGCATGCAGCCGACGAAACGACTGCAAGGCCGCATCGGTCTGCTGCAGTCTGAATTGTGCTGTTCCCAGGTAGTACCAGACCTCGGCCCGCGTCGGCGCCAGCTCCGCGGCCCGCTCGTACAAGGCGGCGATCTCAGCGGGATCCCGCTGCATGACCTCATAAAAACGGCCGAGGTTCAGCTTGGTCACAAAAAGTTGTGGGGCCAGCGCGTGCGCCTTCTCGAAGGCCCGCTCCGCTTCGCTGAAGTTTCGGCTCCGCATCGCCTGTTCCGCGCGCATCAGCTGGAAGTGGGGTTGATTTTCATATTGCTTTTCTGCGGCCCTGAGTTGCTGTTGCGCGCGACTCACCTCCTCTTGGTGGAGCAATGCGAAAACCGCATGGACGGCGGCCATCACCTCCGCGGGCGCCAGGTTCGGATCCCGGTCAGCTGCGTTCGTCCACAACGCCATCGCCTCCGCTTCCCCGCCCAAGTGGTACGTGACGGTCCCGAGCGCGTGCAGCGGATAGGGATCGGCAGGGTTCCGGACAACCAAGTCGCGGAGTTGCGCGCTCCGTTCGGCGAGGATCGCTTGTGACTGCGAGGCGACGGCGCTTTGGGAAAACGCCTCCCGGATCTCCGGCGGCATCGCCTCCAGCGTGGCCATGCCGGCTGCCGGCAGGTCGGGGCTCTGGATCAGGGATCCGTGAGCGTGCCAAGCCCCTACGCTCAGCATCAGGGCGACAGTCATTGGCCAGACAGATTCTCTGATCAAAGCCGGCTCCAGTCCACCTCAAGCGTCAACCGATCTTCGATGTTAGCGGGAAGATCCTAACCAAAGTCTCAAAATAAGAGCGGGGGTGCCCTGGGGCACCCCCGTCTCCCGCAATGCGGTCCGCGTCAGTGGCAGCGCCGGCGCCGCAGCAGCGCCATGCCGAAGAGGCCGAGACCGAGCAGGCCCAGGCTCGCCGGCTCCGGGATGCCGTTCGTCTTTGGCGTGAAGGTGATGCGGAGATCCGACAACACCGGGGTCAGATCGGAGCCGCCCGGGCGGCTCAACGTCGCCCGCACCTCGAGATAGCGCGCGGTGAGGCCGATCAGGTCGCCGCTGTCATAGGCGACATAGCTCGACCAGTTGGCCAGATCGTCGGACACCCGGGCCTCAACGAGCAGCGTCGTCGGATCGGGGATCGCGCCCTCGTCCTCTTCGTTCCAGAAGACGTTATCCCACGACGCATCGTCGCCGCCGTCCATGACCCGGCGCCACGTCCCCGACGGGATCGTCGAACCGATGAGCACCGTGCCGGTCATGTCACTGTAGTTGTAGGGTGTGGCACCGGCCCCCAGCTGGATGGTCAGGTCGACGGCGCCGTTACCGCCGCCCGCGGCCGGGTCGATGCGGCTCACCGTGTTGGACCCGAAGTTCGTCACCCAAACCTTGCCGTTGCTGTCGACGGCAACGCCGGTCGGCGTGGAGCCTGTGGAAATGAAGCTTTGCACGGTGCCGTCGTTGTTCATCCGCACAACGCCTCCGCTGCCCGAGGCGGCAATCCAGATGTCGTTGTCGGGCGTCACCGCGACACCGCGCAGGTTGGACGCCCCCGCGGCAAAGGTCCCCTCGATGGCGTTGGTGACCGGATCGATGCGCTGCACGGTGTTGAACGTCCAGTTGGAGACCCACAGCTTGCCGTTGTTGTCCAGACCCATGCCGTAGCTGGTTCGGCCGAGGTTGACGTTGGTCGTCGTGTCGGTCGCCGGGTCGTGCTTGACCACAACGTTGGAGAGGCTCGCGGACCACAGCACACCGTTGCCGTCCACCACGCCGCCATACATCCCGAGCTGTTCGGGCGAGGCGAACGAGAACTTGCCGGCGAAATCCTCTCCCAGGATCGTCTTGCTG
>CAYOPA010000436.1:0-1775 GCA_964405625.1 uncultured Bryobacterales bacterium | reverse complement strand
CAGGCCACCGTAACCGCCTTGACCGCTGTTGAACGCGTTGCCCGGACCGGGAATGGCGGCGCCGGTGTCGCCGTCGTACAGCTGATGCGCCCGGTTGTTCAAACCGCCGACCCAGACGTTGTTGTCGGCATTGACGGCAACCGTGCGAACCCCGGTGCCGGTGGTGCGGACATAGAGCATTTGCGCACTGTCGGTGGCGGTGCTGACGCCGCCGTTGTCGTCCGCGCCGCCGGCGTTGGTCCAGGGCAGGGCGTTGAAAGTGCCGGCGGCACCGCCGTTGCTGGCGTCGTTGAAGATGCCGCTGGAGGTGGTGCCGGTCGGGTTGGACGAAATCTTGGCGACGGAGCCGAGGCCACCCGAACTCTCCGCGCGGTTGCCGACCCAGACGTCGCCGTTGGCATCCACGGTGGTGCGGGACGGATCGCGTCCGCGACCCAGCGGAGCGGAATAGTATTCGCCCAGCACCGCCACGCCGCCGGCTTGTGCCGTGGTGAGGGTGGTGGAGCCGCTGATGGGAATCGGATCGACGTTGGTGTCGATCCGGACCACCGTGCCGCGACCGGACAAGGCGACCCAGATGTGCTCGAACGGCGTGAGGATCGCGTCGTCCAGCCGCACGTGGCCATTGCCGGTGGCCGGTGGCGGCGCCGAGTTGGTATTGGTCAGCACCCCGGTCGCCCAATCGGCGGTGGTGGTGAAGTTGAATGATGCCGCCTGGCTGGAGCCGGCGGCCATCACGCCCGCGGTCGCCAAGGCCGCGCAGAGCAAAGTGCTCCGACGGAGTCCGCGGGAGCGGTGTAGTTTCGTGTCCATGGGGACATTCCTTTCGATTGGTTTGTCTCTCTTGTTAAGATTGCAACTGTGTTGCATGTGACGGCCCGCAGCCAACTGATACGCACAAATCAGGATTGCAATTCTCGTGCCAATCGACGAATCCCCGTGATTTCAACCGGTTGAAAGGCATCAGCAATGCCGGACGCTCAAAAAGTGTAAAACTTTTTGACAGTCGCTCCGGGCTCCAAAGCCTCGGGGACCGCCGCTTTCGCGCCATTCATAAATTATTACAAGTGGTTAGGCTGAAAGCCTGGCCCCAAGCGAGGTGTAAAAATTTTTTACACATTCCGCCAAACGGGGGCTGAAACCGCCTGGCGCGCGCAATGTCATGTCGGTTTCGGGGTCTCGGCGGCTCAGCGGCCCCTGGGTTGACCGGGGCCCTGAGGCCGTTATCTGCGTCCATGGGGGCGCGCTGCGCCGGCGCCGGGTTGCCTTGGTCTCCCGGCCTGCCATCGTCTACCCCCCACCATCGCCCTTGCCCCGCCGCGGCCCGGGCCGCGCCGAGAAGACCCCGCCGACCGGAAGAATCCTACATTTTCCGACTTTTTCCGACATCTGCGCGCCGCAGCGCGCCGCCCCCCTCATAAAATCAGGGGCTTGTCGACTCTTTCAATGGCTTAGGCCGAGCAGAACCGAGCTCGACCCAGTCTTTTCCGGGCGACATCTCGCTTGGAGCGTTCCCCCTCGAGTTTGCTATGCAGGCGCGGTGGCGGCGGCCGCGGCGGCGATCTGCACCCGCCGATAGAAGGCGGCGACGCGGGTGTTGGCGGCGTCCATCTCGCGGGACAGGCGTCGCATGCTGGTCTCGCCCGCCTCGCCGATGCCCTGCAGCTCGGCCCGCACCTCGCGGCCGCCGACCACGGCCAGGCGCACGGAGACGCGTTTTTCAGCCATCGTGTTCAGCCTTCATTTGCGCATTGAGCCCGCGCACCATCATCGCC
>CAYOPA010000435.1:0-4704 GCA_964405625.1 uncultured Bryobacterales bacterium | reverse complement strand
GCATGGAGCGCGGTCCGAGCCAAAACAGAAGGTAAAGCATAGGAGCAAAACCATGAGCAAGAAAATCGTACCCGGCCTACAGCCGATCGTTCCGCCGGCCAGCGCCCCGCGCCAGCCAGGATTGATTTCCGCAGCCGAATTGAAGCGACTCGAAACCCTTGGCGGCGATCTGCGCTTCGTCCGCTCGGTCGAGTCGATCGACTCGGTGACCGACGCGCTGCTGGCGATCCAAAGCCAGCTGCAGTTCTTCGCTGAGACCGGCCGCAATCCTGGGCTTGTCGGCGTCGAGGACTTCAACGTCCTGGCGGTGCTGACCCAAGACGACCCCGCCGGCAGCCCGATTCACACGAACAACCCGGTGCAGCTGGTCTTTCAGTCGAGGACCGACAAGGACTCGTTCGTCGTGATCGCGGCGTATCCGCCGACCGGCGTCGCCTTGCGGAATTTCCACAGCGCCACTCCTACGACACTGCTGTCGATGGCCGGCGTCGAGTAGTAACCAGTACCTGCCCGCTAGGGGCGATCGGGGTAGACTCGATTGACGCGGGCAGGGCCGGCCGCCACGGGGTGCCGTTTCCGTGGCGGCCTTCGTTATTTGGGGGCGATGATGGTTTCGAGATCGGCGAGGGCCTGCCCGGCTTCATCCATGTATTCCTCGCCGGGCTCGAAACCATCCTGTCTCCGTTCTGCTTCATCGATTAGGTACGATCGCAGCCGCTCGATCGCGGCCGCGCGCTTGGGGTCCGGCGTCGGCTCGCAGCCGGGCGGGTAGAACGGATCGCCCCATTGACCGCTGGCGTTCTGCCATCGCATCGACCCGTCGTCGAACACGCACAGCGTGTTATCTTGCGAGTCCGTGGTCATGCTAATCACTTTCGGCATTGTCTAATTTCTCCTTCTCTTCCTCCGCTTCAACCGGCGCAAGCCGAACCCACGGAACCCAGTCATCGTCGTACGGCTCGTCGTAGTCCGGGTCCACGCGCGGCCGCCGCCGGATCAAGTGCTCGTCGCCGTGCAGGCCGGGGCGGTCCGGGATTTCGCGGTTTCCGTAGTCGCTCATTTCCAGGACTCCGGCCAGAACACGATGAACACGGCGATCCACGCCGCCACGAATAAAACGAACGCCAAGAACGCGACGAGCGTCTTGAGCAGATCCCACCACGCCGAACGCTTCGGCGGCAGAGGGTCGATGTAGGGGTTCGACGGCAGCCGCCACGCTTCATCGTCGATTCGCGGCGCCCGCTTCGGCACCGTGCCGCGCCGGGAGTAGCCGGACCAGATGTCGCGCTCGTCGTCACGCCGCTCGTCGTCGAGCCGGGCGCCGTCACGCCGCTCGTCGTCACGCCGGGCGTCATCGCGCCGGGCGATAAGATTCTCGCCACGGCCGGCCGCCGTCAGCTCGCGTTCGACTTCGCGCAGCCGGGCGTACTCCTCCTCGTTGCGCGGCGGGCCGGAGAGCCCGGCGAGTTGCCGGATTAGGGTTTCGTCTTGGTGGTTCATGGTGGTTTCCATTGTGCCCGGCTCGTCGGCGCCGGGCGGCCGTGGAAGATTCACCTGATTTCTAATATCTGATTTGCGCTGGCATCAGCGTTCACGCCCAGCCACACTGCCCGGCCGATGACGGCGCGCGACTTCTCAGCGCGCGCATTGCCGTTCTGCATGTCCATTAAAATCTTTTCGTGGTGGCGCTCGATGGCAGTCATCAGGCATTCGTGCGACTGATCTGCGTTCAAGGCCTTCGCGCCCTCAACCCCATAGATACTGATTGCGATCTTCGCGGCGCTGCTTGCGTAGGCTTCGATGAGTTGCTTGGCTTCGATTGTTATGTTGTGATCTCCTTACACTCATAGTATAGGGTACCACCTAGGACCCTGTCAACAACTATTTTCACCTTCCCGCAACTTTTTTCGCTTGCCGCTCAGCGTACCGTCTGGTACCATGCAAACATGGAGCTTGGCGAAATGTTCGCGACCCGCCGGGGGCGGAACAAAATCTTCCTGTCCGAGGCGGCCCGCAAGGCGATCGGCGATCCCGAGTACGTGGCGGTTACCAGGGCCGGGAGAGCCGGCAAGAGGAACGAAAAAAAGGACACAGCCGCCGTCTACGTGATCCTGCCGGCGGCTGCCGACGACGCCGACGCGCGATGGATCTATACCCGCCAGCCTGGCAGGTTTTCTTGCTCGTGGCTATCGAACGCGATGCCAGCCGGGGAGCGGGTGCCGCTGGCGAAGGCGCGCGGCGGGCTGGAGGTGCGGCTGTGATGTCGAAGGGTACCGACGACGTTGTGCCGGTTCCGCCACCGATCGTAAAACCCGGCACGCCGCGCCCGTCGAAGCCGGTCCCGAGCGTCGAGCTGGTCGCCGACGACTGCTTCGCCCTGGTTACGCTGTTGGCGTCGCTGGCCGATCGCGGGATTGAGACTTCCGGGGCCGTGCAGGCGATCGAGCAGCGGTTGCGGGCCTGCGTGATGGCGGCGATGGGCCGGAAGTAGGCTTGAGGCCCGGCCTGCTATTTTCATGACCCCCGACCGCACCATGACCCCCGACTACGAGGATATCCAAGAATGTTCCTGAGCGACAAAAGTTATGACGAGCGCCTCGCCGGGCTGATGCTCCAGGCTGGCGACGACAGCCTCCAATCCAGGATCGGCGAATTTGAAACCCGCAGCAACTACCGCGACAAGTGTGCGCTGGTGGCGATGGGCGTGTTCGCCGCGCTGACGCAGTCCGGGATGCGGAAAGACTGCCCTGTGGATGCGACCGCCGACGAGTCCGTCATCCTGGCGGACCGGATCATGCGCGGCTGCTCTAAGATTGCAGACGTGACGCCGCCGTAAAATTAGGGCTTGACGCGGCCCGCGATCGAGCGTAATCTGAAGTTACGCGGCAGAGATCGCGGCTGTTCAGACTTCTCTCACTTTTTGCGGCAAATCAGGACTATATAGGCGGCCCGTGAAGCACACACGGGCCGCCTTCACGTTTTAGCGGTTGACACAGTACCCCCGAGTACCGCATAATCGTCGGCATGCCAAGTAATCCGGGATGCATCCACTTTATGCCGCCTCTCCGGTTCGGCGACCCAACGTCCATTGGAATCGCCCGCCGCGCCCGCCTGGTCGCCAAACTGCTGGAGGCTGAGTGTGTTTGGACTCCCGAGGGAGAACCCCACGTCAGCCTGCTGCTACGCGAGGCGTACTGTGACGAATGCGACGGCTTGGGCGTGATCGAGCTTGGCGACGACGACGATGGCTGGTGGTCGGAGTCTTGCGACGAGTGCGACGGTGACGGATATGAATGGCATTCAATCTGGATGACCATCGCGCACGCAACAGCCCGGCTGCAATCAATGGACCCCGGCGAGTTTCGCGAGCTGTGCCTGCGGCACGAAATAGACCCGCCGAATGACGTCGGCCTGTCGTTTTGCCTGATCTATTGACACAGTACCCCCGAGTACCGCATAATCGTCGGCATGCTCCGACGAACCTTCCTATCTCGACTCGGCACGCTCCAAGCGGAAGCCGACTTCAACCCCGGCGACCATTCCTACTCGCGCCGCTCCGGGAATCACTACCTGGGCGTCACCTCCACCATCCGGCGAGCTGCTGAAGCCGGGCTGCTGTCCTGGACTCCGCCGCCCCGCAACGTCTACAAGGCCGTGCATCGGCAGCGCGGGACCGCCGTGCATCGTGCAGCCGAGCTGCACGACAAGGGCCGGCTCGACGAGTCCACGGTAGACCCGCGCATCCGTGGGTACGTCGATGCGTGGGAGTCGTTCGCCCAGACGTGGGGCATGGACTGGGACTTCATCGAGGCACCGCTGGCGTCTGAGGAGCTCGGCTACGCCGGGATGCCTGACCGTGGCAGGCTGGGCCGCGCCGACGATCCCGACGCGCGCCGGACACGTGGTCGCCTGCTGATCCTGGATCTCAAGACCGGCGACGCGGCCAAGCCGCCGCGCGGATGGGAGCTCCAGACGATGGCCTACGCCTACATGTTCGGCGAGTCGGCGGCGCTGCGCTCGATCCGGCTGGCGGTGCAGCTGCGCTCCGATGGCCGGTTCAGCGTGACCGAGCGGTCCGGCATGGTGGCGGCGGACGATCTCAAGACGTGGAAGAGGTGTCTGGAATTTTCTCAAAATAAGGGTTGACGCGGTACCGCTTGGTACTGTAGAGTTAGGGAGGTCGGGCAGGGATGACCCGCGATTGGGAGACAGGAGGAATCAGAAGATGATCGCAACTGTCAATATCCACATGGGCGACGATGACGCCTACGTATGCGACGCGAAGCCGCTGTGTGGCGGCGATATCGTGCTCGACATCAAGAAGCGCGTCCACTACGGCGGCGCTACATTCTTTTTGCCGCGCTCGAATCGCGCGCGGTTGGCTTTCGCCGACCAGCTCGAAGAGGCGGCGGAGAAGATCCGGGAGTTGGTTGGCCCGGAGCCGAATTTCGTGGAGTTGTCCGATGGCAGCATGGTGCGCATCGGCGAGCCCAGAGATACCGACAGGAATTGGGAAACCGACAAGCAGGAGGAATCGAATGACTAGCACACAGACCCCGGAAGCGGCCCTCGTGGCCCTCCAGCAGCAGGACACGTCCGGCGATCCGCTGATCGCCCGCGCCAACAGCGTCGAGGTCATCGACGCCCCATCAGCCGAGTACGCGGCGTCCGTCATGGCGGACATTGCCGACGCCATCAAGCAGA
>CAYOPA010000434.1:0-4707 GCA_964405625.1 uncultured Bryobacterales bacterium | reverse complement strand
CTGCCCGTCTCATTGCCAAAAAGCAACGCGGCCAGCCTCGGCTCGCCGGCCCAGGCCCTGGCGTAGTCGACGAAGTCCGCGACAATCCTCTCGCGCAGCTCGACGCCGCCGGGCGCGGCTGGGTCAAGGCTTCGGCTAGGGTCAAAGTAGGGCTCCAGTGGAAAGCCGGCCAGCCAGTAGAGACCGGCGTCAGCCAGCCCGAGCCGGAAGGCGCGGTCGGCGGGGTCGACGCGCGCGAGGGTGCGGATGGCGTTGGCGCCGCTGGAAGCGATCAACGGAAAATCGCGGGAATAGAGGCAGCCGGCGCCGTCGAGCGCGGGGCCCGCCGCCGAGCCAATGGGAGCCGGGGAATAGACCACACCGCGCAGCATCAGCCGGGACTCGCCGGCGAACAAGTGCGGCCCGCGGACTTCAACCTGACCTGGAAGTAACGTGGCCCCGAACAACGCGAGGACAAGCAGCAGGGCGAATCGTTCGGCCACGTCGCGCCCCGCCTGCTGCGACGGCATGACTTCTCAGCAGGAATTATACATCGGGGGCGGCCGGATGGGAAGCGGCGGCCGCTGACAAAGCGGCGGCCGTTGTTGCCTGCTCAGGCTTCAACTCGCTATCCTGCGGGCTCCTGCCGGAGGAGATGAACGTATGCATTGGCTCGTATTCGCACTCATGACCGTCTGCTCCTGGGGGCTGTACGGCATCTTCCTCCACAGCGGTCAGTTGGGGATGGCCGACGCGGTCAATGGCCGCTATAAGGCGTTTCTGTTTGTCGGGATCGCCTACTTTCTGACGGCCGTGCTGGCGCCGCTGGCGATGCTGGTTATCAGCGGCTCGGACTGGACCTTCCCCGCCAAAGGCGCGACGCTGTCGTTGGTGGCGGGTACCGTGGGGGCGATCGGCGCGTTCTGCGTGCTGCTGGCGTTCGGAGCCAAAGGAACCCCGGCGGCGGTCATGTCGATCATCTTTGCCGGCGCTCCAATCGTCAACGCGGTGGTGGCGATGGCGATGCATCCGCCGGACGGCGGTTTCGGAGCCATCCGCTGGCAGTTCATCGTGGGCATCCTGCTGGCGGCGCTGGGCGGCTGCCTGGTGACCCTCTACAAGCCGCCGCCGGGACCAGCCACGGCCAAGGCCTCGCAGGCGCGGACGGCCCAGCACATCCCGTCGCGCGCGCCGCGCTAGCCCGAGGCTGGTCTCCCGTCACGCGTCTCGGCCGCAAACTTCCGAGCCAGGACACCGGCTGGCAGCGCAACCGTCCACCCCGGCCCAGGGACTGCCCTATACTGAAGCCCTGAAGATGCGGTTTGGCCGGCGCAAGTCCCTCGTTCTGCTGACATTCCTGACGACGACCGGGAGCTTCGCAACGCCCTACGAGGACGCCGTTCAGCCGCTGCTGCGCTCGCATTGCGCCTCCTGCCACGGCGGCGAGACGCCGGCTGGCGGCTTTGCGGTCGAAACGCTGACTGCGCTGCCCGAGAGCGAGGCTCTCGCGCGGCGGGCCCGTTGGGAGCAGGTCGCGCTGCGCCTGCGCGCGGGCGAGATGCCGCCCAAGGGCGCGCCGCAGCCCAGCGCCGAACAAGTCCAATCCGTCGCAGGCTGGATCGAAACCGCCTACGAGCGGCTGGACCGCACGCAACCCATCGACCCGGGCCGCGTGACGGCACGGCGGCTCAACCGCGTCGAGTATTCCCACTCCGTTCGCGACCTGCTCGGCATCGACATGCATCCCGCCGACGAGCTTCCGCCGGACCCTTACGGCTACGGCTTCGACAACATCGGCGACGTGCTCTCGATGAACGCCGCGCTCACTGAGCAGTACCTGAAGGCGGCCGAGGGGATTGCGCAAGCGGCGGTCCCCATCGACGGCGCGGCGCCGGGGCCGACCATGCGCCGCTACCTCGCCGAGCGCATCGGGCAGGACCGGCAGCTCCGGATCACCGTGGACCACGCTTTCCCGGCCGACGGCGTCTACACGCTGCGAACGGCTTTCTATCAGGCGCTCAAGGATGGCACGCGGGTGCGTCTGCGGCTCGCGGTGGATGGTCGCGAGGTTGGCGAGGACGTGCTGCGGTTCTACTACCAGATCGATCGCGCCATCGAGGCGCCGGGAGTCTACGTCACGGCGGGCCGCCATCGCGTGGAGGCGTCGATCGAGGTCCTGCCCGAGCCCGCCTATTCGGGCAAGCCGCCCTATCTCGAATACGTGCAGGTGTACGGCCCCCTCACGACCGCGCCCGCGGCGGAGACGGAAGCGTACTCGCGTTTCTTCTCGTGCGGCCACGAGCCCGGCGGGCATGATTCGCAGGCTTGCGCGAAGCGGATTCTCCCGCCGCTGATGCGCCGCGCCTTCCGGCGGCCGGTCAGCCCCGATGAGGTCGACGGAATGTTGAGCCTTGCTGCGCGGGAGGAATCGCGCAGCGGGTCGTTCGAACAGGCGATGCGGACGGCGCTCACCGCCCTGCTGGTCTCGCCACATTTCCTGTTCCGCGTCGAGCGCGACCGGCCCGGCGACGGTCCGCAACCGTTGAGCGAGCACGAGCTCGCCTCCCGGCTCTCCTACTTCCTGTGGAGCAGCCTGCCGGACGAGGAGCTTTCTCGCCTTGCCGATGACGGACGCTTGAGTGCGCGGCTGCCCGAGCAAGTGAACCGCATGCTCGCCGATCCCAGAGCCGCCGCGCTGGTCGAAAACTTTACCGGCCAGTGGCTCCAGACGCGGAACCTCGACGTCAGCCGGCCCGACCCGGAGCTGTTCCCCGAGCTCACCGGCGAGATGGCCGACGCGATGCGCACCGAGACCCGGATGCTGTTCGCGGCCGTGCTGCACGAGGACCGCTCGCTGCTGGAATTGCTCACCGCCGGGTTTACGTTCTTGAACGAGCAATTGGCGCGGCACTACGGTATCGAAGGGGTGCGGGGAGATGTGTTCCGGCGCGTCGAGCTGGACGGCGTGCAGCGCGGCGGCCTGCTGACCCACGCGAGCGTGCTGACCGTCTCGTCGTACCCAACCCGCACGAGCCCGGTGATTCGCGGCAAGTGGATACTCGACAACATCTGGAATGAGCCGCCTCCCCCGCCCCCGCCAGACATCCCGGCGCTGGAAGAGTCGGCAAGCGCCGGCGTCGGGACGATGCGGCAGCAGCTTGAAGCGCACCGCGCCAATCCCACCTGCGCAGCCTGCCACCAGCGCATGGACCCGCTCGGGTTCGGCCTGGAGAACTACGACGCCATCGGGCGTTGGCGCGACAAGGACGGCGACGCGGCGATCGACGCTTCGGGCGAGCTGCCGGGCGGGCTGTCGTTTGAGACGCCGGCCGAGCTACGGGCGATCATCGCCCAGAACAAGGACGTCTTCACCCGCGCGCTGGCGGAGAAGATGTTGACCTACGCCACCGGACGCGGCATGGAGATTGGCGACCGGCCGGCCGTGCGACGGGTCGCCGACCGCGTCAAGGCCAACGACTACAAGCTGCGCGAGCTGATCCTGGCGGTGGTCGAGAGCGAGACTTTCCGGATGCGGTCGGTACGGGTAGAATCAGGAGCGGAATGAGGAAAGCGCCACTATCCAGACGGCATCTTCTGCGCGGCGTCGGCGCCACGATCGGCCTGCCCCTGCTCGATGCGATGATCGCGCCGTTTGCGCGCGCGGCGGTCACGGCGCCGCGGCGGGTGATCACCGTCTACGCGCCCAGCGGCAAGATCATGCCGTATTGGACCCCCGAGCAGACCGGCGCGGCGTTTGAGCTGCCGAGGACGCTGAAGCCGCTCGAAAGGCATCGCGACGAGATCCTGGTGCTCAGCGGCTTGGCCTCCAACAATGGGAACGCGCTCGGCGACGGGGCCGGCGATCATGCCCGCGCCGCTTCGGCCTATCTGACGGGCGTGCATCCGCGTAAGACCGAGGGCGCCGACATCCGTTGCGGTCGGTCGATGGACCAGTGCGCGGCGGAGCCCCTGGCCGGCCAAACCCGCCTGCCGTCGCTCGAAATCACCTGCGAGGACAGCCGCCAGATCGGCTCGTGCGACAGCTATAGCTGCGTTTACCAGAGCATCTCCTGGAAATCCGAGACGCAGCCGATGCCGCCGGAGATGAATCCGCGCAAGGCGTTCGAGCGGCTCTTTGGCGATGCGAGCCTGACGCCGGCGCAACGGGCTTCGCGCATCAGCGTGCTCGACTACGCGCACGGCGAGACCCGCAAGCTGGCGCGCGAGCTCGGCCCGGAGGACAAGCGCAAGCTCGACGAGTATCTGTCGGCGATCCGGGAGATCGAGACGCGCATCGAGCGCGCGGGCCACGGCTCGCTGCCCGAGGGCGCGACCGCGCCGGAGGGCATCCCGACCAGCTATCGCGAGCATGCGCGCCTGATGTTCGACCTCTGCACGCTGGCCTTTGCGTCGGACGCGACGCGGGTGATCACCTTCATGCTGGCGCGCGAGGGCGGCTTGCAGACCTACCCGGAGGCCGGCGTGCCGGAGGCGCACCACTCCTGCACGCATCACCGGGACATGCCGGATCTGATCGAGAAGGTGGCGAAGATCAACGAGTTCCACGTCCAGCAGTTCGCGTACTTCCTGGACAAAATGGCGGCGACCGGAGAGGGCGACGGACGGCTGCTCGACCACACGGCGGTGGTTTACGGGGCGTCCATCGGCGACCCGAACATCCACGACCACAACAACCTGCCGACGCTGATGGCGGGCGCGAAGGGCCTG
>CAYOPA010000433.1:0-4720 GCA_964405625.1 uncultured Bryobacterales bacterium | reverse complement strand
TCGCCTTGATTGACTACAAGGCGCTACGCTCCAAGCGCTCCATTGAGTCCCACCGCATCGACCGCGAGGAAGCTCGCAAGGACGTGATCGTGCAGGAGCTTAAGGGCGAGATCGCTCGCGCTCACATCGCCGTGGACGCAGCCCGCAAGATCGCCGAGAACACGCCCATCGAGCTCGACGCCGCCCGTACTCTGGAGACCCAATCACAGGCCCGCTACAAGGCCGAGCTCGGCACGGTCACCGAGGTCGCCGAGGCCCAGCGCCTGCTCCGCCAAGCCGAAGTCGACAACGCGCTGGCCCGTCTCGGCGTCTGGCGGGCGCTGTTCGCGCTGGCCGCCGCGCAAGGCGAGATGGACGATCTTTTGACAGAGGCGAGCCGCTAGGCCCGGGAGAAACGACACCATGTGGCTCATTCAAGTCGCCATGCGGCGACCGATCACGATTCTGATGGTCATCCTCGGGGTGGCTCTGGCCTCGGCGCTCGCGCTCAACCGGATGAAGGCTGACATCTTCCCGGACCTGGGAACGCCCGTCATCTACGTCGCCCAGCCCTACGGCGGCATGGACCCGGCTCAGATGGAAGGCTACCTCGTGAACTACTACGAGTATCACTTCCTTTACATTCGCGGCATTGACCACGTGGAATCGCGCTCCATCCAGGGCGCGGCGATGATGAAGCTGCACTTCCACGAAGGCACGGACATGGCCACGGCGATGGCCGAGACCGTGGCGCAGGTGAACCGCTCGCGCGCCTTCATGCCGCCCGGTACGGTGCCGCCGTTCATCATGCGCTTTGACGCCGGCGGCGTGCCGGTCGGCTACCTGGTTTTCTCCAGCAAGACGCGCAGCGTGGACGAGATCTCGGACCTTGCGCTGTTCCGCGTGCGGCCGATGTTCTCTCGGCTGGAGGGCGTTTCGGCGCCGCCTCCGTTCGGCGGCACGGCGCGGAGCTTGGTGGTGCGCGTGGACCCCGACAAGCTTCGCGCCTACGGCATGTCGCCGGACGACGTGGTCCAAGCCGTCTCCAAGACCAACACGATCTCGCCTTCGGGCAGCGTTCGCATCGAGGACAAGAACTACCTGGCGCCGGTCAATTCGACCGTCGTGCAGGCGGCGGAGCTTAACGACGTCCCGATCCGCAGCGGGGCCGGACCGACCGTATACCTGCGCGACGTGGGCTACGCCGAGGACGCCGCCGACATCCTTACCAGCTACGCCCTGGTGGACGGCGCTCGGGCGGTGTACATCGCGGCCACCAAGCGCGCCGACGCTTCCACCCTTGAGGTAGTCAAGCGCATCAAGGAGGCGTTGCCGACGTTTCGCGCCGCCATTCCCGAGGACATCGAGGTCTCCTTTGAGTTCGACCAATCGTTCTACGTCCTCAACGCCATCGAGGCGCTTACAACCGAGGGCCTTCTCGGCGCTCTGCTGACCGGCCTGGCGATCCTGCTGATTCTGGGCAGCCTGCGCAGCGCCCTCGTCGTGGTGATCACCATCCCGATCGCGCTGTTGTCGGCCGTGGTGGCCTTGTGGGCCGCTGGGCAGTCGATCAACCTGATGACGCTGGGCGGGCTGACGCTGGCCATCGGCATCCTGGTGGACGAGTCGATCATCGCGGTCGAAAATATTCACACGCATCTGGCCCGCGGCAAGCCGGTGGCGCAAGCCGTGCTCGAAGCCAGCCGCGAGGTCGTCATCCCGCGGATGCTGGCGATGCTGTGCGTGGTGGCGGTGTTCGCGCCGTCGTTCTTCATGAGCGGCGTGGCGCGGGCGATGTTCGTGCCGCTGGCGCTGTCGGTGGCGTTCGCCATGATCGCCTCGTACATCCTCGCCGGCACGCTCGTGCCGATCCTGGAGACGTGGCTCAACCGCGGCGCCAAGCACGTGGCCGGCGAGGAGTCGCGGACTTGGTTTTCGCCCATCCAGGACGCCTTTGGCGGCGTCTCACGCGGGCTAATCGCACTGCGCTGGCCCATTTTCGGGCTGTACGTCCTCGGCTGCGGCGCCATCTTTTACTTTGTGGGCGGCGGATTGGGCAGCGACATCTTTCCCTCCGTGGACACCAACTCACTCCAGATGCGCGTTCGGGCTCCCTCCGGCACGCGCGTGGAGCGTACGGAAGTGATCGCTCAGCAGGTGCTCAACGAGGTGGGCGCCATCGTCGGCCCGGAGAATGTGGAGAAATCCATCTCCTTCGTCGGCGTGCAGCCGTCGGCCTATCCGGTCAACCTGATCTTTTTGTGGACCGGCGGGCCGCATGAGGCCGTCATGCGCGTGGCGTTGAACCCGGACTCCGGCATGGCGACCGCCGACGTCGAAGAGGAGCTCCGCAAGCGCCTGCCCAAGATCGCCCCAGGGACTCAGATCGCTTTTGAGGCGCCCGATCTGGTCAGCCAGGTGATGAGCTTTGGCGCGCCCACGCCGATCGAAATCGCCGTCGCCGGGCCGGCCCTGCCCGACAGCGAAGGCTACGGACGAGAAATCGTCGCCGAGCTTGAGAAGCTCGACTACTTGCGCGATGTGCAGATCGGCGAGCTTCTTGAATATCCCTCCGTCGAGATTAAAGTTGACCGGGAAAGGGCGGCGCAGCTCGGCGTGACGGTGGAGGACGTGGGCAAGGCGCTGGCGCCGGCCACCTCGTCGAGCCGCTTTACGACGCCTGTTTACTGGGCGGACCCCAAATCCGGCATCGCCTATCAGGTGCAGGTCGAGATTCCGCAGTCAATGATCCAGTCGATCGAGGACGTCTCGCGCGTGCCGGTCAAGAATACGACTTCGATCCCGACGCTGCTAAGAGACGTGGCCGACGTCACTTTCGGCGACGCCGTCGGCGAGTACCACCGCTACAATATGCAGCGCATGGTGACCGTCACGGCCAACATCGTGGGCCGGGACCTGGGCCGCGCCGCCAAGGATGTGCGCGCCGCGTTGGGGTCGCTACCGGAGCCGCCGCGCGGGGTGACGGTCAATGTTCGCGGCCAGGTAGCCCCGATGGAGCTGATGACCGAGAGCCTCGAGCTGGGGCTGCTGCTGTCGGTCGTCGCCGTCTTCCTGCTGCTGGCAGCGTATTTTCAGTCCGTACGGGTGGCCTTCGTGGTCATCATGGCCGTTCCGGCGGTGTTGTGCGGCGTAGCCCTGGCGCTGTCGTTCACCGGCGTAACGCTCAATATCCAGTCGTTCATGGGCGCCATCATGGCGATCGGCGTCTCGGTGGCGGACTCGATCCTGCTATGCACCTTCGCCGAGATGTACCGCCGCGGCGGCATGACCTCCGTGGAAGCCGCCGTGGAAGCGGCCCGCACCCGTATGCGCCCGATTCTGATGACCAGCGTCGTGATGATCTCCGGCATGACGCCGCTGGCGCTGGGCGCGCCGCAGACCGCCCCGCTGGGCATCGCCGTCATCGGAGGCCTGATCGCCTCCACGCTGACCACTCTGGTCGTCATTCCGTCGATCTACGCGGTCGTCCAACACAAGGCGTCCATCCTGTCGTCCTCGATTGACCCCGAGGACCCGGACAGCCGCTATTACGTCTCCAGCCAAGCCTGAGTGCGAGCAAACTGACATGCGCAATCGCTTCCTGCTTATCACATTGGCCGCCGCAATCACGGCGTCCTCCCTCGTCGCGGACACCGGCTCGGGCTCGGTGGAGCTGACAACTGTCGTCTCCAAGGGCCTGAACAAGACCACGGTCATCCCCGGCGAGCTGGCGCCCTTCCGCCGGGTCCACATCCACGCCAAGGTCACAGGCTTCGTCGAGACCATCCACGTGGACCGGGGCTCGTTCGTCGAAAAAGGCGCCAGGCTGGCCGACCTGGTCGCGCCGGAGCTGCAAGCCCAAAGCGCCGAATCGCGGGCCAAGATTCCGACCGTCGTCGCCCAGCGCATTGAGGCCGAAGCCAAGCTGGCCGCCGCCGAGGCCACTTTCCAGCGCCTCTCCGAGGCCGCCAAGACCCCTGGTGTGGTCGCGGGCAATGACGTGGTCCTCGCGGAAAAGGCCGTTGACGCTGAGCGGGCCCGCATCGAAGCTCTCGACAAAACGATCAGCGCCTACGAGGCCTCCGTCAAGGCCATCGAGGAGATCGAGCGGTACCTGGAAGTGAGCGCGCCGTTCGCGGGCGTGATCACCGAGCGGTTCGCGCACGAGGGCGCACTGGCCGGACCGCGCGGGAACGGCTCGGAGCCGCTGTTTACGTTGGAACAGATCGGGCGCTTGCGCCTGGTGGCGGCCGTGCCCGAGGCGTACAAGCAGAGCATTGCGAGGGGCCGTCGGGTGGAGTTTTCCGTTCCGGCGTACCCGTCGGAGAAGTTCGTGGGCACGGTCGCCCGCCCGGCCTATGCTGTTGACCCGAAAACGCGGACCATGCCGGTGGAGCTCGACGCGCCCAACCCCGGCAACAAGCTCACGCCCGGCATGTACGCCGAAATTCGCTGGCCGATCAGCCGCGGCGGCGAGACGCTCTTCGTGCCGTCGACGGCTATTAAGGCGACCACGGAGCGCATCTTCGTGATCCGCGTGAAGGACGGGAAGGCGGAGTGGGTGAATGTGCGCCGCGGCATGAGCGAAGGCAACCTGGTGGAGGTTTTTGGGGCGCTGGAGGCGGGCGACCAGATCGTCCTGCGCGCGACCGA
Organism: uncultured Bryobacterales bacterium; assembly: GCA_964405625.1. Classification (GTDB taxonomy): domain Bacteria; phylum Acidobacteriota; class Terriglobia; order Bryobacterales; family UBA6623; genus RI-231. The sequence continues at coordinate 88 of CAYOPA010000433.1, read as the reverse complement.
CGAAATCCGCCCCGGCGCGAGCGTGGCGCAGAGCCCCAGCTCTGCCGCGTCGACGCCCACGTCGACGCCCGCGAGGTAGTCGGCGTCG
>CAYOPA010000432.1:0-4731 GCA_964405625.1 uncultured Bryobacterales bacterium | reverse complement strand
TCCGCTCATCCTGCGCCCATCCAAATTGACCGGGCAACTCGTCAATGTATGAGTGATCACGGTATTTGATGGGCGTCTAACCGACGTAAATGAGGCTTCTCGATTTCACGGAAGTGCTGATGGCCTCTTCTCTGTCCCGTGTTGAGATTTCATCGTCGGAGCCAGGGCACGTCGTGGCGGAGTCGATGGCACAGGTCGACCGTCGCGTGGCGAATGGGCGTTTGGGTCGATTCCGCCCAGAGCGTGAACTGGTCGCCGCGACTGCCGCACTTGTGACAGTAGTAGCATCCCATGGCGACATTTACCGAGAACGCTGTGCGATGTTTCGGCTCGGACTCGTGTATCGGGCAGAGTCCGTGCCATTGATCTCCTCGCCGGCGAGTGCATTGGAAGCCCAACAGGTCGAGGACCTGCTGCATGCTGATCTCGTGGCGAAGTCTGTTGAAGTCGATACCAGGCATGCCTGATCCTTTCTTGTTGAAAAGAAAGAGACCGTTCCGTCCCCTCTTTCTATATGGGGAACGGGAACGGCCTGCTTGAGACGGTGTGCGGGCGGTCAAGCGGAGCGTTGCCAGCCGCTCGGCGTCCGGCGGATCTGCCCGGCTTGCTGGAGAGACTCCAACGCCAGGCCCAGACGCTCATTTTTGACCGAGAGCATTTCCCGAAGCTTGGCCCGGGTCAGCACTCCGTGTTCGGTGAGCAGAGCCAGCAGTTGCTTTTCAAGGTCACGTCGCTTCTCGCCACCCACGTCTCCGACCACCTCGAGGTGCGTTGTCGCGTCGTCGGTCGCGACGAGATTGAGGTACACGGATCGCGCCGCCGGCGCCGCGCGATGCTCGCTCGAGAGCATCAGGTGATCACTGGTTCTCCTGAGGTAGAGATTCGAGTCGCCGAAGGCGTGGATGTCGCTCGAACCACGCAGGCCCAAGCCGGCCGCAGTTCCTCCCGGGGCGTGCTTCCGAGTGTGATGAACCAGGGCCACCGAGAGATCCAACTGGCGCTGCAGCGAGCGGAAGTAGGCCAATAACTCGGCCACTTCCCCCGCATGGTTCTCGTCGATTCCATGGAGCCGCACCAGCGGATCCAACAGCAAGAGTCGGGGACGAAGACGCCGGGCCGTCTCCAGTAGTTGGGTGCGATGCGGATCACGATCGAGCCTGAGCACGGGAGCCGTGATCACATGGATGGGAACCGAATCGAGCGACAGGCCGCGGTGCCGGGCGATTCCCTCGACCCGCTCTCGCACGACCGCCAGGGAGTCTTCCGCCAGGTAGACGAGTACCGCACCCGGCTGGGGAACCTCGTAACGCCCCAGGCAAGCCGTGCCCGTGGCGACGCTGAGACACATGTCCAACGCCAGCCACGTCTTGGAGCACTTCGGCGCACCTCCGATGACCCCCACGGAAGCTGCGCCCCAGAGTTGATCGATCAGCCAACGCTGCGGGTTCTCCTCGGTGACGATGTCACCAACGCGAACCACGGGTAGTGATTGGTGGTTCTCTGCAATCATTTCATCCCCTCGCTTTCTTCTTGGACGCCGGTCCCTTGGGACGAAACAACTCCAGGTAGAACTTCTCGTCCAGCTGGCTCACTTCCCGGGCGATGCCGTAGGCCAAGAGCTCGGCCGACATGGTCATCAGCAATCGGTAATTACCGGCCGAGTGATCGACCAGGGTGTCCATGAGCGGTTCGGTCATCAACGTGGCGTTGCCCGCCTTGGCCAGCGCGTGTTGGAGTAACTCGAGCAACTCGTCGCGTGTCGCCGCCTCGGTGCATAGCCGCGTACGAATCCTCGTGCCCAGCGGAACCAGATCCTGGTGCCGCAGCAGGTCCAAAAGGCGTCCATCTCCGGCAAGGACGATGGTCAACAGACTCGTGGCGTCGAAGTCGGCGCTGGACAGGATGCGCAGTTCACTGAGAACATCCGGCGCCATCTCTTGTGCTTCATCGATCAAGAGCACCGGTTTGATGAGCGAGGAGGCCACGTGGGTTCGCCAGCGTTCCCGCAGCGCCTTGAAGCCGCCCCAACGGTTGGACGGGCTCAGCTTTACCGAGAAGATATCGCCCAATTCCCGGTAGAAGTCGGCATTCTTGGACTGGGGACGTTCCAAGGCTCCGACCACAACGTCGCGCACCGAGGCAAGTCGCTCGGCCACGATCCGCAGCGCCACGGACTTGCCGGTTCCCGATTCACCGCTGATCAAGGCAAAGCCGCCTTCCTGCACGAGCTGTTCCACGCGCCAGGCGAAGCTCTCCATTCTCGGGGTTACGAGCAGGCCTTCACTGGGAAGCTCCGGCGAAAACGGGTTCCATTTCAAGCCCCAGAGCGATAGCAGTTTCTTGCTGTTCATGATTCTTCTCCTTGACTTGGGATTAGGATTTCTTCGGGAGGTACGCCGGCGGCACCCCGCTGGCGGAGTACTCGGCAAGAATCCGCTGCAGCAGTGGCGGCAACGGCTTGTCCGGTCCACCGCCGTTGGGGCTGTTTCCGACCAGGTTTCCATCACCCGGCTCGTCGTCCGGCCCGTGGTCGGACTTGATGACCAAGCGGCGACCGTCGGCATTGGCGGCTCGGTCGAGAGGATAGAGGGGCGCCAGAATCGTTCCGCTCTGCGGGTCGACAAGATCGACTCGGCCAAGATCCCAGCGTGCATAACGGACGACCACGCGGCGGAAGTGACGCATTCGCGCGGGGATCTCGAAACGCACGCCCGCGAGCGAGATGGTCCCGTCGCTTTGACGTTGAACCCTGGTGGTTTGCAGACGAAACGCTTCACGAAGTGCTTGACTGGAAGGGCTGTCGCGCAACACGTCGGGCGCCTGGCAGAAACGTTCGACCGGCGACGTCGAAAGCTCCCGGTGCACGGCACGGTTGTACTCGATTTCCGTCCATGCCTGCGTGGCTTCATTGAGAAAATCGAGCGACGGCTCGACGCCATCGAGCATCTCCATCAAGCGTCCCTCCAGGGTCGCCCACAGTCTCTCCTGCTTGCCGTTCTGGTAGGGACTATAGGGCAGCGTCTTCTCGTGAACGACACCCAGAGACAAGAGCCCTTCGGTAAATTCGTCGGACACCATCGCCGGGCCGTTGTCGGTCAGCAGAGCGCGGGGAAGGCCGCGCTTCTGAATCGCCTGCGAAAAGCCGTGCACCAGGTCTTCGGCCGTCTCGGAAAGATACCACTGCAGATGACAGCACAATCGCGAGTGATCGTCTACGATGCCCAGCGCGATCGGCCGCTCCCATTGGCCGCGATGCGTTAGTACCTTGAGGGACCCGTGATGGAAATCGAGATGCCAGAGCGATCCGACATACTCGGATTCATAACTGCGAATCTCGCGGTTCTCACGTCGTCTCGCAGCACGCTCCTCTCCGGGACGACCTCGGGACTGTCGCCGCTTGCGCATCATGCCATTTTTCTGCATGAAGCGTTTGATGGTCGAATAGGAGCAGAGCGGCGAGAGCGAAAGATCGGTTTTCGCCGCGCTTGCCAGGTTGTCGTAATGCAGCTGGTAGCTCCAGTGCGGATAATCGCGGTACTGCCCGCGCAGATGCTCGGCCACTTTTTGGTCGACAGACACCTTGCCGCAGTCTTTGCGGACTGCCCGTCGCAATACACGCACCGGGTCCTCCCGTTCGTTGCGCGCCGTGTAGTACCAGCGCTCGATCGTGGTGGCGGCATACTGCACCTCTCGGCCCGTGACCGGATGCGTCCAGATCGTTTCGGCCAGCGATTGGATGGCTGCCTTGAGTTCTCCGCGCCGTGGAGGAGCGCTCAACAGCGAACCAATCACCGAGAACCGAAAGCGGGCCCAAAGAGCGGCGGTGGATGGAGTCAGTTCTTGGGTCATCACATCTCCTCGAAAAAAAGGTCGAGTCAAGGAACTATGTGAGACCCTATCCGGGTCGATCAGAGCCCGCCACGTGCATCTTCTGCGGGCCAGCGGCGATCGTCAGAAACCTTGATCACCAAGCCCTTTGCGGTCGTGATGGGCGAGACAAAGCGAAGCAGGTTGCCCCAACCGTCGCGGTCATCGCAGACGCGGACGAACCTGTCCAGCAGAGCTCGGGAAAAGTCGACGATTTCCAGCCTGGGAACTAGGCGCGCCCGGGCCGCCTTCCAAAGCTTCGTCTGCGGAAAATGTTCGTTCCAGAAAGACCGCCAGCGACAAATAGTCCGGCGACTAACACCGAACAGTTCGGTCAGTTCACGAACGCGCCGCGGCGTGGGACCATGCCGCATGGCGGAGACCAGAACAACGACGGCACCAAGATAAACCTTGCGGCCGAGAAAACGCACCGAGGGCGGTGTTACCCGCTTCCGGCAACCATCCCGAGAGCAGCAGAAGCTCAGTCGGTAACGGTATTCCTCGGGAAGATTGCGAGGACCACGGGGCTTGCGAGGGTAGTCGGCGCGATGCAAACGGCAACCACATGCCGGGCAATGCGCAGCTCGACTCGCTTCCGCAAGCTCCTGATCAATCTGAAAAAGAAACGCCCAGAAGGTAGCATCGACAAGCAAATTGTGGTACATCGTGGGGGTACTCCATCGGTCGTGGAAAACCATATGGAGTACCCCCCTCGGCGACCTCGATCAACCGGTCAGGCTCGCCGAGGGGATATTTTCTGTTCCATCGCCCAAATTGATCGAGAAATGCCCCCCCGCCCATCGAAGATCTAGCCCACGCTCAAGTACGGCATAAGGTTGCGCACACCGGTCATAAGCCCACTGG
>CAYOPA010000431.1:0-4733 GCA_964405625.1 uncultured Bryobacterales bacterium | reverse complement strand
GAGGCGCCGCGCGGGGAATTGGCCGAGACGCTCAAGCGTCTACTGGCTGAAACGCCGTAGGGGCGGGCGGAAGCCCGCCCAAGACCAGTTGCCGGTAGGAAGCCGACCTTCCGAGGGAAATCCGCGGGCCTCGACCTGGGGGTCGAGGCGGCAGGCGTCGGCGCCTGCGCCACGAATGGCCGACGAAGCGTCGGCTTATACCGGCGCCAGCAGGCGCTTGCCTCGGCAGATGGTCAGCCGGCTTCGCAGCGTCTTCTCCGCCTTGACGATGTTGTGTTGGGAATCCACAAGATTCTTTTCGCTGTCAACGAGCTCGAGCAGCGCGATGTCGGCCGGGCCGCCGACCTCCAACGCTCCCATCCCCGGAACCCGATTCACAATCTTGGCCGCGTTCAGGGTCGAGCGCAGCAGCACGTCGTCAAAGCTCATGCCCAGGCTCAGCATCTTCATCATCGTGGTCGGCATGTCGAAGACCGGCCCGTTCACGTTGAGATCGTAAATGTCGGTCGAGATCGTATCCGGCAGGAAGCTCTGGTCGAGAGCCTTGCGGGCGACCTCGAAGTTGAAGCTGCCTGAGCCGTGTCCCACGTCGAACAGCACGCCCCGCTTGCGGGCGTCGATCACGCTGTCCTTGATGCGGCCGTTGCCGTCGAGGATGCCCAGGGTATGCGTATTGAAGCAGTGGGTCGCCACGTCGCCGGGCCGAAGCAGCGCCATCACCTCGTCGGTGGACGGCGGTGCGAAGCTGATGTGCGCCATCAGCGGCAGCTCGTACTGGTCGCACAGCTCGCGGGCGATTTTCAGGAAGTCGAGGCTGTGCGGGCCGTTCATGTTCGAGCCGACTTGCAGCTTGACGCCCAGCACGATGTCGCGATTGGCGACGGCCTCCTCGCCGGTCGGCTTCATCACCTTGCGGCAATACTCCACCGGGTCCTGGGAGGGGTCGCGGTTGCTGGGATAGAGGTAGACAAAGCCAAAAATCCGCGCCTGGGCCGGCCGCACGACAAACCGCCGGAATCCGTCGATCTCGGGATAGGAGAAAGTCCCCGCATCGACCCAGGTCGTCGCGCCGGAGCGGGCCGCCACGCCGTCGGCGTCGATGCCGAGCTTCAGGCCGGAGTGTATGTGGGTGTGCAGGTCGACCAGCCCCGGCGCCACCATCAGGCCCTTCGCCTGGACGATGTCGATGCCGCGCTCGGCCGGAATTTGAGGCTCGATGGCGGCGATCTTGCCGTCGAGCACGCCCACGTCGGCGCGTTGGCGGAAACCGCGGCCGGGGTCGACGACTTCGCCCCCCTGGATCACGATGTCATAGCGCTGTTGGCGCTGCGCCAGGGCGGCTTCGACGGTGCAGGCGGCTCCAGCGAGGGATTGGATGAGGCGGCGGCGGGTCATATCGGGGGTCCTTCGGTACAGGGATTCTACCTCTACCGGCCAAGTCGCGGACAGGGTTTTTACTATGAAACGCGATCGGCGCTTCGGGCTATACTTGGCCCCGTGCGCTTGTTCTCTCTGCTGCTCCTCGTCGCCCTCTCCCTGACGGCCGCCGACCGTCCCAATATCGTCTTCGTCTACACCGACGACCAAGCCCCATGGGCGCTCGGCATGACGCGCCATCCCTACGCGGATACTCCCAACCTCGACGCCCTCTTCCAGCGCGGCGCCTACCTGCCCAATGCGTACACCACGACGCCGGTTTGCAGCCCGTCCCGCGCCAGCCTGATGACCAGCCGCTACGGCTCCGAGGTGGGCGTCACCGAGTGGATCAACCCGCGCCGCGAAGCGTTTTTGGGGCTCGACCCCAAGCATGTGACGTGGCCGGAGGTCTTGCAGCAGGCCGGCTACAAGACGGCGCTGGTCGGCAAGTGGCACTTGGGCGTCCCGCCGCAATTCCATCCCACCAAGAACGGCTTCGACTACTTCATGGGATTTCTGGAGGGCGGGACGACGCCTGCCGACCCGGTGCTTGAAAAAGACGGCCAAGACCAACAATTCGCGGGTCTGACCACGGACATTCTCACCGACCACGCCCTGGCTTTCGTGGAACAGAACCGCGAGGGGCCGTTCCTGCTGTGCCTGTATTTTCGCGCGCCCCACGCCCGTTGGCTTCCGGTCGCCGACGAGGATTGGGCGCCGTTCGCGAATCTCGTTCCCACGCCGCCGCATCCGGACTATCCCAACCTCGACACCGCCCGCGTCCAGCAGATGACGCGCGAGTACCTGGCCAGCGTGCGCGGCGTGGATCGCAACGTCGGACGTCTGACGGGGCACCTCAAACAGCTCGGCCTGGAGGACAACACGATCGTTTTGTACTCCAGCGACCACGGCTACTCAATGGGCCACAACGGCATCTGGCACAAAGGCAACGGCCATTGGGTGCTGACCAGGAACCCGCCCGCCACCGCCAACATCCCCGACGGACAGCGCCCTAACATGTACGACAACTCCATCCGCGTCCCCACCGCGATCGTCTGGCCGGGCGTCGTCAAGCCGAAAACCGTGATTGAGCGCACCTTCAGCAATCTCGACTGGTACCCGACGATTGTGGAGATGGCCGGCGCCTCGCTGCCCGCCGGAGAGACCATTCGAGGCCGCAGCGTCGCGCCGCTGCTGAAGGGCCAACAAATCGACTGGGACGACGACTTCTACGCCGAGTACTCCACCCGTCACCAGTCCCGCACCGAGATGCGGATGTGGCGGACGGAGAAGTGGAAGCTGGTGCGGGACTTTCTGGACCGCTCGCGCGATGAGCTCTACGACCTGGAGAACGACCCCGAGGAGCGCAAGAACCTGATCGGCTCGTCCTCGCCGGAGGCCAAGACGGCGGTGGCGGAGCTGCACCGGAAGATCGTCGAGCGCATGCGCGAGACCGGCGATGAAACTCTGAAAACCGTGCGGGACCGTTAGGCCGGCTTTCTTGCGTCTTGGCCAGCGGCCAGGGCCGCCGCGTAGGTCAATAGGTCGCCCTTCTGTTCGGCCAGCTCGGCCAGTCGGTCATGCAGCCCGGCCATCTGGCAGATCTCGGCCGCGCTGGGAACGGTCAGTCGCGCCGGGTCGATATCGCTGAGCCGCTCAACGGCCACGTCGATCGCTTCGTCGTAGCGCTCCAGCTCCAACAGCAATCGCACCAGCGCCTGGCCCGTGGCGTCGCCCCAGGGGTCGGGCTCCGGGGTCAGCTTGGCACGGAAATGCGCCACGGCCTCGTCCACGCTTTCGCCCAGCAGCGCCCGCTGCCAGATGGCGACGTCCTCGTAGACGTTCTCAAACGGCGGGTCGCCCTTGAAGCGGTACATCTCATCCAACCGACGGCCGTACTCGGTCAGCTCCAGAACCTTGCGGATCAGGACCGGGTCGTCCCACTCCAGGCTCATCTGGACAACCGAGGAGACGTGCGAGGAGTCCAAATAGTAGTTGCCGCCCTCGAAGAGCCAATCGCGGCCCTCGATCAGCTCGCCGATCGACATCTGCTCGCACGGTATGCCTTCCACGTGCTCGACGGCGCGCTTGAGGTTGGCCAGCAGCTCGCCGTAAAGGTGATCAAGCAGCAGCGCGGCGCCGGCTTGCTTGGTGGCCGGGTCGGGATAGTGGTGAAAATTGGTGATGGCGCGGCAGGTCCCCTGTCGTTCCAGCAGCCACTGAAAACCCTTTTGGGCGTGGACGCCCTGGCCGTAGGCGATGTCGATCAGGGCGTCGGCCTGCTCGTCGGACGGCTCAATCTTTTCCAGCGCCTCGCGCACCGGTCCGGCGTCGCCAAGGGCGCGGAAATAGGGCCATGCGCGCTCGATCTTGCCATCTTCCAGAAACAGCGAGCCGGTCTCGCGGGCGGCGGCGATCTGCGCCTGCTCGTAGGCGCGCCGCTGCTCGACGGTCAGCTCGACGGGCGGGCCGTTGAGGATCAGCGGCAGCCCCAGATCCCAGCGCTTTTTCATCAAGCGAGCCTCGAAAAGGCCGGGATAGTTACGCTTTTCGAGCAGGCTCTCAGTCAGCCGCTCAAAGCCCGCTTCAGGGCCGTTTTCGCGCCAAGCTGCGCGTAGCGATTCGAACGTTGTTTCACTCATGACGGGGACGGCGATCCGGCCCACATTGTATCGGACTCCGCCTGGATCGCCCGCGGAGCAACCGTGGCGCGTCGGCTTTCGCGCCGACGTCCCGAGCCGGGCCGCAGGCCCGACTGCACGGCGAAGCCGTGCGCCACATCAACTCGGAATGTAGAAACTCCAGCCAACCTTCTTCGAAGCCTCAACGCCATTCGCTTAAGGCGAACGGCCCGGGCGCCGATAGTATTTGAACCTAATCCCCTGGGAACGGGGGCGCCACGACCCGGCGCCGGCCCAAAGCGGGTCTATACTGTTTTTGACTCGAGCAAGAAATATGACCGCCATACTCTGGGTTGTTCTGCCGATTTTCGTTTCGATCGGCTCGGCGCTCATCGCCGTCTTCATCATGCAGTACCGCATGGAGGCGCAGCTTGCCCGCGAGCGGCAGAGCTTGGCCGAGGCGCGGGCGTCGCTGGATGCTCAGAAGGACACCTTCGAAGAGCTCGACCGGTTGCGGGTGGAAGCCTCTCGTCGCAAGTCGCTCGACGAGTTTCTGGGCGATATCCGCACGGAGACGCGCCGCTTTACGCGCGAGCAGAAGATGCTGTTCTCCAACCGCAAATGCCTGGTGGTGCAGGAGCAGCTCTACTTCCGCAACCTGCCGCTGTGCAACTGGGTCGAGCACGAGGTCACCAT
>CAYOPA010000430.1:0-4756 GCA_964405625.1 uncultured Bryobacterales bacterium | reverse complement strand
AGCGACAAGCGCTCCAAGCTTGGCAGCCGAGCCAACGAACCGAGCGCCCTATCAGTCAATGCGGTGTTTGACAGATCCACGTCGGCGAGACCATTGAGCCCTTCCAGCGCTTGCAGCCCCGCTCCCTCGATGAAGCTGTGCCCCGCCCGCAAGACCCGCAGCCCGGCAATCCGCCCAACGTGAGCCAGCGCGGCGTCGGAGACGGCCGTGTGGCTGATGTCGAGCCTGGTCAAGCTCCGCAAGCTCGCCAGTTGCTCCGCTCCAAGATCGCTGACTTGCGTATCGGCCAAATCCAGCGACTCAAGCCCCCTCAGTCCGCCCAGGACCGCCATATCGGCGTCGCCGAAATCCGTCGAGCGCACGATAACCTTCTGAACCAGGGGGCCGGCCCACTCTACCGATCCGCCCAGCGCTTCGATCCAATTCGCAATAGCGGCGTCGCCGGCCCCGGACGCCGGTCGCACGATGCTGACTTCCCGTTTGCCCGAAACGGCAAGGTCCACGAAGCTGATGCGACAGTCCGGCAGCGCGGCCTGCAAAGCGGCGACCCCGGTGCTGGTCGCACGCGTGTAACGCAAATCCAGCGCTTGGAGGTTCTTCATGCCCCGCAAGCGATCAAGCCCGGCGTTGGTAATCTTCGTGCGATACAGGCTGAGCTCGCGCAGCTCGCTCATCCCGTCAAGAAACGCCAAACCCGCATCCGTCAGGTCGGCGCCCAGCACATTGAGCTTGCGAAGCCGCACCAACCCTGAAAGCCGCGCCAGCCCTGTGTCGCTGATCTGAATGCCGTGCAGATCGAGCTCCGTCAGATTGTGGAGCCCGGCCAGCGATTCCAAGCCCGCGTCCGTCACGCCGGTGTCGCGCAAGTACAGCCGCTCTAAATACGGCATCTGCTCGACGTTCTTGACGCCCGCGTCGTCGACGAAGCGGATGTTGCTTAGGTCGAGCGCCCGCAGGTTTCGGAAGTGGCCAAGCTCGCGGCCCTGCACCTTCGTCTGGTGCAGCCTGAGCTCGCGTAGGTTGGCAAGCGCGGCCAGCTTGGCAATCGCCGGATCCTCAAGCGGGATGTCCGTCTGTACCGGCTTGCTGACGCTGAGAGTTTCAAGCTCGAGGAAGCTCGCCAGAGACTCGAACGTTTGGGCCGACAAGTCTGTCGGCCGCGAATGCCAGGATCGCCCGTTTAAGTGAAGTTCCTTGAGGTGCGGAACCTGCGCCAGAATCTCCAGCTCGAGCGGCTCCACGAGCACACCGACAAGATTCAGGCCTCGCAGGCGGAACTTTTCGGAGGGAAGGTCCGGCAAGTCCTCGATCGGCCGCCGTTGCGCCTCCAGGAAGACCGCGCCGCCCTGGCGCAGCGTCCACTCCGCTAACTGCCGATCGGGATCGGCGTTTTGCGCAACTAGAGGAAGGGCGAGGAGCGATGCCGCCGCAGCCAACAACAGGACCGCGCGGAGACGGCCGTGTTCGCCGCCCAAAGTACCCTCGCTGACTAGCATTGCCGCTCTTCTTGTCACTCTAATCCAGAACAGACACGCTTCAAGCAACACCCGGGCAACGACAGTTCCGCTGGCAGTCTCCACGAAACGTCAGGGCCCCAAAATTGATTCGTGCCGCGCTCGCCGCCTGAAGCATAGCATCCGGGTTCGGTGGGGTCAACCGCCGGCGCCCAGCCATTGCTAAAGTAACTCACAATACATTTCTTTGCGATATACATTACTATTGAACCGGTTTTTCGACGATTTTGCCACAAATACGTGCGTATTCCAGACAGAAGCGCATTGACATCGTGCGCCCGCCTTCCTATACTCGCGCTGGGACTAAACCAGCCCATTCGCTTGGTGAGTTACGGAGGAGGGTTGAAATGGTACGACTGACCGAACGACGCGGGGGAGGTTTGCTCCTTTTCATCGCGACAGTTATTGTCGCTGGGGCGGCTTTGCCGCTCGACGCACAGACGACGTTTGGCGTCATCCGCGGCACGGTCAGGGACACCGACAGGGCAGTCATGGTCGGCGTCACGGTCACGGCTCGGCACGAGGGCACCAACATCGCCAGAGAGGTCGCCTCTGATCGGAACGGCAACTATGAGCTCACCAATCTGAACCCCGGCCCGTACACGGTTACGGCCGAAATGGACGGCTTCCAGCGCCACGTGCACCAAGGCGTGAGCCTGGAGACAGCCCAGACGCTCCGAGTCGACATCGCCATGCAGATTGGCCAAGTAACCGAATCGGTGACGATCACCGGCGAGGCCCCGCTCATCGAGACGGACTCGAGCACCGTCAGCGACGTACGCACCGGCCGCCAACTCAACGAGTTGCCCATCAACCTGGTGCGTGGCAACGCCTTCGGCGGCGGCATTTTCAGCGCCATGAGCCTGACGCCCGGGTCCATCCGCTATCAGGGCGCGTCGCGGCACTCCTTCGCCGGCAGTCGCGGGACGCAGGCCAGCTTCCTGATGGATGGAACCTCACTGGGCGACCAGCGCGGCGGGCAGATCACGCCCATGCAGCCGAGCTTTGAGACCGTCCAGGAGATGAAGCTCATCATGGTGAACACCAGCGCCGAGTACCCCAACCTCGCCAACGTCGTTGTCACCTCCAAAAGCGGCACCAACGAGCTCCATGGAAGCCTGTTCCACCAGTACAACTCCGGCAGCATGAACGCCCGCAACTTCTTCCAGCCCAACGTTCCGTGGCGCGTGTACAACCAGTTCGGAGCGAACCTGAGCGGACCTGTCCTTCGGGACCGGACGTTCTTTCTGTTTTCATACGAGGGCAACCGCGATAGCAGTCAGCGAAACTACAATGTGACCGTGCCCACGGCGGCAATGCGACAAGGCGACTTTTCGCAAGCTGTCAACCGCCAAGGAAATCCGATCAACGTTCGCGACCCCCTTACCGGCGAACAGTTTCCTAATAATGTCATTCCGGCGGGTCGCATCAGCTCCGTTACCCGAGGGGCGCAGGATATGTTCTACCCTCTACCAAACTTCGGGGATCCGCAGTTGCTTGTGGGCAATCACCGTGCTCAGGTGACCCAGAGCCCGTCATGGAATCACATCGACGCCCGCGTGGATCACCAATTGACAAGCAAGAACTCCCTGTATGGTCGATATACATGGAGAAACATGCCGACCCATACCGCCGATGGGCCGCTGCCCACCGCCGGCTACATGTATCGCCTGCGCAAGATTCGTAACTTGACGCTGGCCGACACCCACGTGTTTTCGCCGACGGTCGTCAACGAGTTCCGGTTCGGCCGGACGTGGCACGAGCTCCCTCGTTGGGGCCAATTCCGGGGCCTTGAGGTCGCCCGCGAGCTCGGCATCCAGGGGCTGAGGACTGACCTCGACATCCACGCACTTCCCGAGTTCAATATTGTGGACTTCACGGGAATAAGCCAGATTGCATACAATACGCCCGCCCACAGAACCTACGACTTCGTGAACAACATCTCCATCATGGCGGGCAAGCACGCCTTAAAGGTTGGCGTAAATCATCGCAGGAACATGGATCTCTCCAATCCGATTCCACATAACATTTACGGACGCTACGACTTCAACGGAACATTTACCGGTTTTTCCTACGGAGACTTCCTGTTGGGCATTCCCCAACAGACATTTCGCGACACGCCGCGCGTCCCGACCGAAGGAAACAATTCGGTTTACTCGTTCTTCATTCAGGATGACTTCAAGGTACACTCCAACCTAACACTGAACCTCGGGATGCGGTACGACTGGATGAACCCGTTCCACGAAACATCCGATAGTATATATAACTTCGATGTCAACACCGGCAATCTGGTTGTACCCTCCGCTCGGACTATTCAGGAACAGATCAGCCCCCTCTTTCCAGACAGTATTAATATTGTAACGGCAGCCGAGGCGGGGTTCCCAGAGCGCGGCTTGCGGCGGACCGACAACAACAACTTCGCGCCGCGGGTTGGGTTGGCATGGCGCCCGATGGGCGACGCGCGGACTGTCGTGCGTTCGGGCTTCGGCGTCTATCAGAACCTGCTAACTGGCGCGACCTTTGGCCCCCTGGCCGCGGGCGGTCCCTTTGCTTCGCCCGAGCAGTTCGTCAATCGCATGGTCGGCGGGGCGCCGTTGTTCCAGTTCCCTCAACCGTTCCTGGAGGTAGGCCGGTTTGGAGGGACGATCAACGTGCAAGGTATCAATCCTGACCTTCGCCATCCATACACCATGCAGTGGAACTTTACGATCGAACGGGAGGTCGGAGCCATGGCGGTGAGGACTTCTTACATCGGCACGCGCTCGGTAAACCTGCTGTATCGGCGAAACTTCAACCAGCCCCAGCCGAGCACTGTCCCGTTCAGTAATGCCCGACGTCCGTACCCGCAATACCGGAACATTACCTATGCCGATAATGGCGGCAACTCCTTCTACAACGCGTTACAGTTCGAGGTCGAGCGCAAGTTCGCTAAGGGTCTCTACTATCAGATGGGCTACACGTTGGCTAAACAACTCTCACATGGACAAGATTCCGGAGAGCTTGGTTTCCTGATCGAAAATGCGTACGATCGGCATCGGGAGTGGGGCGACGATCTCTGGATGCAGCGCCACCGGTTCGCCGGGAACTTCATTTGGGAGATACCGCTTGGTCAGGGCCGGCAGTGGCTCTCGGGCGGATCCGGCATGCGCGGGGTTGCCAGTCATGTGCTGGGCGGCTGGAATCTCAGTGGCATGAATGTGATTCAGACCGGGCAGCGGATGACGGTGACGTTCTCGGGCCGC
>CAYOPA010000429.1:0-4766 GCA_964405625.1 uncultured Bryobacterales bacterium | reverse complement strand
ATATCCAGCTCGGCTTGGGAGATCTTGTCCTGCCGCATCCGCTCGATCTCGCCGATCACCAGCGAGGCGGCCTGCGCAGTGCGCGGGTTCTGCGACTGGAAGTAGGCGACGAAGACGCCGGGATAGTAGGTCCCGGGTTGGTGCTGCGAGCCGGCGCTATAGGCCAAGCCTTCGTCCGAGCGCACCCGCGACATGATGCGGGAGGAGAAGCCGCCGCCGCCGAGAATGTAGTTCATCACGCTGACGGCGATGTGGTCCGGGTTGGATAGCTCAATGCCGAGATGCGCGATGCGCACCTGCGACTGGTTGTTGTCCGGCTTCTCCACCATGTAAACGCCGGGCTTGGGCTGGTGGTTCGGCTTGGGCACGTCGGGAACGTTCGGCTTGGCGTCGGCCGGCCAGTCCAACGCAAGCGCTTGGTTGAGGCGCTTGACCATGTCGTCGGTATCAAAATCGCCCGCAACGGCGAAAATCAGCGACGAGGGATGAAAGTAGCGCTGGTGGAACGAGCGCATCCCCTCAATGGTGATCGCTTCCAGTGAAGCCTTGGTCGTTTGGACCGTGGTGAAAAAGTTATCGCCGCGCATCAGCCGAGCGAGCTCGCGGCTGACGATGCCGCCCGTTTCGTCGTTGCGCCGCTCCATGGCTTGCAGCGCGCCGGCCTTGGCGAGTTGGAACCGCTGCTCGTCAAAAGCGGGGTTCCGCATCACGTCGAACAGCAGCTCCAGCGAGCGGTCGAGATTGCTCTTGAGGCAGTCGAGCGAAGCGCTGCCGGAAGTGTCGCCGATGCCGGTCCCGATGTTGGTGGCTAGGAACGCCGTCTCTTCATCGAAATCCCGCGCCGATAGCGAGGTCGTACCGCCGGCGCGCATCTGCGATCCGGTCATCGACGCCAGCCCGGCCAGCTCTTTGGGCTCCAGATAGCTGCCGGTCTTGACCGTCGCGGAGACCGTCACCAGCGGCAGTTGATGATCCTCGACCAGATAGGCGACCGCGCCGTTGTCCAGCTCGCGCCGGTAGCGCGCCGGGTCGGGCGCCTCAAAGTCCAGCAGCGAGAACTCCAGCATCCGCGGATGCGCCGGGATCTCTTCAGCCGCGCGCAACCAGCCGGCTGAGAAGGCCGATCCGGCGGCGAGCTTCAGCCAGTCGCGGCGTTTCAGGTTTCGGCTATTCATTGTTGGCCTCCCGTGGCGGGCGCCGCGGCCTGCGGGCCGGCGCCTTGTCCCTTGGTGTAGTAGTGCAGCACGTTGCGGTTCTCTTTTTCGAAATAGGTGCGCACCACGCGGCGCACGTCCTCGGCGGTAACAGCCTGGATGCGCTCGGAGAATTTATTGATGTTCTCCCAATCGCCGAGGGCGTCGTAGGAGAGCAACTGGATCATCAGGCTGAACTTGGAGCGCAGTTTGCGGAAATCTCCAGCGAGCTGCTGGTTTTTGACTTTCTGGAGCTCGCGTTCGCCGACAAGCTCCTCGCGGAGCACGTCGATCTCCTTGTAGAGCGCGTCCTCCACGTCTTGCGGCGCGTGGGGCGGGCGGGCGACGCCGCTGAGCTCGAAGTAGCCGTCGTACTTGAGGCCGTTCACCCCGGCGCTCGCACCGATGGCGACCTGCTGCTCCAGCACAAGCGACTTGTACAGGCGTCCGGTGCGGCCGTTGAGCAGGTTGGACAGCACCAGCAAAGCCGGCTCGTCGGCGTGAGCGTCGGGTACGGTGTGGTAGCGGATGTTGACCTGCGGCCGCGTCTCGGCCTCGGCGGTCATGCGCTTTTCGGCGAGCTGCTTGATCTCGCGGGTACGGACCGCTTCCGGCTGTTGGGGATTGCGCTTGAGCCGCCCGAAGTATTTCTCCGCCAAGGCGATGGCTTCGTCCGGGTCGAAGTCGCCCACCAGGCTGGCGGTGATGTTGTTGGGGGCGTAGTAGAGGTCGAAGAACTCCAGCGCTTCCTCGCGGGTCAAGCCTTCGAGGTCCGTGGTCCAGCCGATGACGGGCCAGCTATAGGGCGACGACATCCAGAACATGGCGTCAAACTGCTCGTCGATCTTGCCGGTGGGAGTGGAATCCACTCGCAGGCGCCGCTCTTCGTGGACGACGTCGCGCTCGGAGTAGAACTCGCGGAAAACGGGATTGAGCAGGCGGTCGGACTCGATCCAGAACCACAGCTCGAGCTTGTTGGCCGGGACGTTGATGAAGTAGATGGTGAGATCGTTACTGGTGCCGGCGTTCATGCCGGAGGCGCCGGCGCTGCTGTAGAGGCGGTCCATCTCGTCCTTGACGATGAGCTTGCGCTGCTCGCCGATCAGGCGTTGGAACTCGGCCATTAGCGCCACGTGGCGCGGGCTGCGGGCCGCCGGGCTCTTGGGGTCGGCGACCAAGCCGAGGCGATGCTTCTCCAGCAGGTCCATCTCCTCTTTGCGGATTTGGCCGCGCACCTCGTCGAGCTCGGCGATGATCGCGAGGTCCTGCTCGATGTCCGAGGTCCCAATGGTATGGGTGCCCTTGAACATCATGTGCTCGAACAGGTGGGCGACGCCGGTGACGCCGGGCCGCTCGTTGACCGAGCCGACCTTGGCGACCCAGCCGGCGGCGACGTTGGGGTCGCCCTTGTCGGGCACGAGCAGGAACTTCATGCCGTTGTCCAGCGTGTGGACAATCGGCTTCACTTCCTGGGCCGTGAGCGGCGCGACGGCAAGCGTCGCTGCCAACAGGAGTAAAATTCTTCGTGGCATGGGCGGGTGACTTCGATTATGACGAATGGAGGGGGCGTGAGGTTTTCCCCGACCAAAAGAATACCTTGCCGCGCCCGCTTGGTATCGTTAGAAATTCCAAAAGCCATGTCCACACGCCGCCGCGATTTCCTTAAAGCTTCCGCCGCCCTGGCCGCTGCTTCCGCGCTGCCCGCCGCCGCGGCGGAGCGGTCCCGCGAATGGGCTTACTACGGCGGCGATCCGCACAACTCGCGCTTCTCGCCTCTGGACCAGATCAACGCCTCCAACGTGGGCGAGCTGAAGGTCGCCTGGGAGCTCGAAACGCTGCCGGCCAACACGCGGCCGATCGGCATGATCGAATGCACGCCGCTGGTGATTGACGGCGTGATGTACGTCTCCGGCTTCGGGCTGCACACCCACGCCGTGGAAGCGCACACCGGCAAGATCCTGTGGAGCAACCAGGGTTTTGACGAAGGCGCCCGGCGCCAATCCCGCGCCGCCGGGGTTTCGCGCGGCGTGGCCAACTGGGAGGACGGCTCAACCAAGCGGCTGTTCGCTCCGGTGCGCGAGCACATCCTGTCGATCAACCGCGACACCGGCAAGCTGGACGACAACTTCGGCACGGGCGGCGGCGTAGACCTGAACCTGGACGTCGATCGCGAGCTCGGGCCGGGCGATTCGATCGCCTCCACCACGCCGGGGGTCGTTTTTGAGGACCTGCTCATTGTTCCCACCCGCAACGGAGAGGGGCCGGGAAAGGCCGCGCCGGGACACATCCGCGCCTTCGACTGCCGCACGGGCAAGCGGCGCTGGATTTTTCACACCATCCCGCATCCCGGCGAGTTCGGCTATGAAACCTGGTCGAAGGATTCCTGGAAGGAGGCCGGCGGAGCCAATTGTTGGGGCGGCATGTCGGTGGACCACGAGCGTGGGCTGATTTTTGTGGCGACCGGCTCGCCGACGTTTGATTTCTGGGGCGGACGGCGGATCGGCCAAAACCTGTTCGGCAACTGCGTGCTGGCGCTGGACGCCCGCACCGGCGAGCGCAAGTGGCACTACCAGACCGTCCATCACGACCTGTGGGACTACGACCTGCCCTGCCCTCCGAACCTCGTCACGGTGATGCACAACGGCCGCCCGCGGGACGCCGTGGCGCAGGTGGGCAAGACGGGCTGGGTCTATCTGCTCGATCGCGAGACCGGCGAGCCGCTGTGGCCGATCGAGGAGCGGCCCGTGCCCGCCTCCACCGTGCCCGGCGAGCAGGCTTGGCCGACGCAGCCGTTCCCCACCAATCCGCCCGCCTTCTCGCGTCAGTATTTCGGGCCGGGCGATATCGCCAACCTCTCGCCGGAGTCGCACAAGCATCTGGTCGAGGAAC
This sequence comes from uncultured Bryobacterales bacterium, assembly GCA_964405625.1. Lineage (GTDB taxonomy): Bacteria > Acidobacteriota > Terriglobia > Bryobacterales > UBA6623 > RI-231. The sequence goes on along the minus strand of CAYOPA010000429.1, from coordinate 684 downwards.
GCCTCAAGGACATCGTGTTCGCCACCATGTTCACGCCGCCCAGGCTCAATCAGGAGGTGATCTGCTTCCCCGGTTACCACGGCGGCGGGCTGTGGGGCGGGGCGAGCTGGCGCCAGGACCAGGGCGTGCTCTACGTCAACCACAACGAGATTCCCTGGAGCCTGAAATTGGTCCCGGCCAAGGAGGGCGCGGACTATCCCTACGAGCACACCGGCTACCTGCGGCCGGGCGACAAGGACGACTACCCGGCGATCAAGCCGCCGTGGGCGCGCATCTCGGCCATCAACCTCAACGAAGGCAAGATTCTGTGGCAGGCGCCGCTGGGCGAGTACAAGGAGCTGACCGCCAAGGGGATTCCGCCGACGGGGACCTACATGCGCGGCGGCAACATCGCCACCGCCGGCGGCGTGTTGTTTACGTCGGGGACGCTGGACAGCGTGTTGCGGGCCTACGATCAGCGCGACGGCAAGGTGTTGTGGGAGTTTGAGCTCGGCGGCGCGGGCTACGCCACGCCTTGCACCTACGAGGCGCACGGACGCCAGTACGTGGTGATCGCCTCCAGCCCGCGCGCCGAGGCGACCGGCGACGGCCCCAAGGCCGGGTTCACGGCGTTCGCTCTGCCAGAATGAGGGGGATGAGCGCAGGCGTCGAGCAGGAAGCTTCGGTCAAGGCGGCTACTGTAGG
>CAYOPA010000428.1:0-4791 GCA_964405625.1 uncultured Bryobacterales bacterium | reverse complement strand
GGACGTTCGACTTCTCGCTGTACAAGAACATTCCGATCAAGGATGAAATGCGTTTACAGTTCCGCGCGGAAGCGTTCAACGTGACCAACACGCCGTACTTCGGTAATCCGACCGGCATCGGCTTCTCCTCGATCGACACGATCGTGCCCGACGGCGCCCGCCAGGGCGAGATCCGTTCGTTGCAAACGGAAATGCGCCGTGTTCAGCTTGCTCTGAAGTTCTTCTTCTAGAGCGAACAAGCAATCAACCAACCGGCGGCCGGCCCTGTCAAAAGGGGCCGGCCGTCCTGCGTTCAGGGCTCAATCTCAACGCTCGTCGGCCGATAAGGCTTTCAAGGGAGATTCCCGTCCGAAAGCCTGTGCTGGAACCTACGCTGCATTTCCCGCTCCGCCGCTCGAAGCTCCATTTCGCAGGCAGCTTGGTCGCGCATGCGGCGATGGTTGCGGTGTTGGCGCAAGTGCCCGCTCCGGGACCGCCGGCGCCGCCGCAGCCGCGTGAGCTGACGAAGGTGACGCTGGAGCCCGCGCCCAGGCCCAAGTTTCCGCCTAGAGCGCCTCGCGTCGCGCCGCAGCCTCCGATACAGCGCGCCGAGCGAGCGCCCGCGATTGCCCAGCCGTTAACGAAGCGCGAGCCGGCGCCGCGGCAGGCTCTGGCGCCGTCCGAGGCGCCGCGCATTGAGCCGAAATCGCCCGCACCGCCGGTATTTAGTGAAACCCCGGCCCCGAGGGTGGAGGCGCCGCCGGCCCCGCTTGAAAAGCCAAAAACCTCACCGCCGGGCGCGGCCTTCGCCGATGTCCAAGCGGCCGCGCCGGCCCGGCAGCCGGAACAACACCCGGTCGCCGCAGGGATGTTCTCCGCCGCCGCGGCGCGGGAGCAGCCCCGGCTTAGCGTCGAGAGTGCGCCATCGGCCTCGGTCGGCTTTGGTAGTGCGGGCGCAAGCTCGATGGATGCCAAGCCGGCCCTGGCTTCGACTGCTCCGGGTACGTTCGGGAGCGCGGCGGCGGGTCCTTCGCGGGCGAGACCGGAAGCCATGCTCGCCAAGGCCGGATTCGAGGCGGTTGACGCCCGCCGGGAGACGGCGCCTACGAAGGAGGTCGCGAAGCCGAAAGCGGCGGCCCTGGAGCCGGTCCGCATCCTCGCCAAGCCGGAGCCGGCGTACACGCCCCAAGCGCGCGCGCTTCGACTGGAGGGCGATGTGACTGTCGAGGCGCTGTTTCGGGCCGACGGTCGTGTGGAGGCGGTCCAGGTAGTGCGGGGCTTGGGACACGGGCTGGATGAAGCTGCCATCGCCGCCGTTGCTGCCATCCGCTTCGAGCCCGCCCGCCGCGCCGGGGTTCCCGAGGATGCGCGGCTGCGGCTGGTTGTGCGCTTTCAACTCGCCTACTAGGAGAAGACCAAAATGTTTCGCCGCATCCTGTTCCTTTGCGCTGCAGTCTGTCTGGTTGCGCCCGCCGCCGAAACGCCGCGGGACAAGAGCGGTCAAGAGCTGGTGGAGCAACTGTTGGACCGCATCGTCGCCGGCGAGCGGGAGTTTCTCCAGCGGATGCTCTCCTACCGGCCGTTCATGGAGACCTACGTCCAGGCGGCCGTTGACGACGCCGCCGGCGGGGAGGTGCGCGATCACTACCTGATGGGAAAGTTGCAACTCACTAGCGAGGCGGTGTGGTGGGAGACTTTCGCCGCCAGCGAAGCGTTCCGCCGGCCTTCGAAGACGAAGCGAATGCTGGGATCGTCGCCGGGCCACTTTATTCCGGAAGGCTTCGCGCAGATGGTGTTTCCTGACATTTTCGAGCTCGACCGCAAGACGTACTCGTTCGAATTTCTACGGCGGGAGTTTCTGGGCGAGGTGCGCACGCTGGTCTTCGACGTACAGCCGCGCAAGGACATCGGTGGCAAGTTCGTGGGGCGGATTTGGGTGGAGGATCGCGATTACCGGATTGTGCGGGCCAACGGCGCCTACACGCGGTATGCCAAGGATCAGTTCTACTTTCACTTTGACGCTTGGCGCGAGGAGGTGGAGCCGGGAGTCTGGGTCCCGTCGTTTGTCTACATCCAAGACGAGGACCTGACCGGGCAGGTAGGGGCAAGGTTTCGGGCGCAGAGCCGGCTGTGGAACTACAACCAAGTCCGCGCGGACAATCTTGACGAGCTGACGGCGATTCTGGTGGAACAGCGGAACGAGGCCGAGGATTCAAGCGCCGCGACGCACCTGTCGCCGCTGGAGAGCCGCCGGCTGTGGGAGCGCCAGGCGCAGCAGAACGTTATTCAGCGGCTGGAGCGGGCCGGCCTGCTCAGCCCCAAGGGGCCGGTGGATGAGGTGTTGCGGACGGTGGTCAACAACTTGCAAGCGGCCAATGGATTTTCCTACGAGGTCGAGTGCCGGGTGCTGTTGTCAACGCCGCTGGAGACATTCTCAATCGGCCAGGCGATTGTAATCAGCCGCGGGCTGATCGACGTCCTGCCGGACGAGGCAAGTTTGGCGATGGCGCTGGCCGACGAGCTCGCGCATATTGTGCTCGCGCACCCGGTGGAGACGATGTACGCCTTCTCGGACTACACGATTTTTGACGATGCCGAAATCCTGACTCGAATGCGGATGCAGCGCTCGCCCGAAGAGCTCGCCGCGGCCGGCCGGAAGGCGTTGCAACTGCTAGAAAAATCGCCTTATGGCGACCAGTTGGGCAACGCGGCGCTCTTTCTGGCGGCGCTGCGGGAACGCGCCCCCATGTTGCCGAACTTGATCGAAGGCAACTTCGGCAACGCGCTAGGCTCATCGGAACGCATTAACCGGCTCAAGCACGCCCGCGCGCAGGTTCCCGACGGCGAGCAGGCCCCGATCGCGGCGCTGCCGTTGGGCAGCCGGATCGACCTCGATCCTTGGACCAACCGCATCACGCTCAAGGCTTCCAAGCCGGTCGAGCTGCGAACGGACCAGGACCGCATGCCGTTCGAGGCCGGACCGTTCATGCCCTACCTCAAGCGCGTGCAGCGGTGACCGACCCGACCACGTCGCGGGCGAAGGCGACTACCGAATCCCAGTCGGTGTAGTCGTAGTCGTGTGACGGGTCCGTCTCGCCGCCCTCCTTGGCGGCGATGCGCTGCATGATCAACCGTTTGATCAGGCCGTAGCGGCTGTAGGCCAGGGCCCCGGCAAAACAGGCGACCAGCTCTGGGCGCCAGCCGGTTTCCGCCAGGAATTCATCGGCCATCCGCTTGGCCTCGCCCCGCTCGGCTTCGTCCTTCGATGCAGCCGCCATGCTGACGGAGAAGAATGCACCGTGCGTGTTTTCCACCGCCGCGCGATGAGTTTTGACCCAATCGACAGCGGCTTTGTCGTGCTTGCCCATGTGGACGGGCGAGCCGACGATGACGGCGTCGAACGACTCCGGGCCGGGCGCGTCCTGGATGCGGACAGCCTCAACCGAGCAGCCGTCGGCGCGCAGGGCGCCCGCCATCTCGTGTCCGATTTTGGCCGTTTGGCCTTCGTGGCTGGCGTAGACGATTAAGACTTTCATTCGAGTACCTTAGCTCGAATTTGTTGCAAGGTGAGCGCCAAAGGGTCCAGGCGCATCCGGTCGACGGCGATCGGCAAATAGTAGCTGTCGGTCCAGGAGGCGCGGCCCAAAGTCGGGCTGACGCCGCTGGACGGAACGAAGGCCGGGAAGACGGCGGTGGCTTCGAGATCGCCATCGATGTAGATCGCACCCTGGCGGCTCACCGCGTCGTAGGTTGCTGTGATCTTCGTCCAGCGTCCTGGGGTGAGCGCGTTCTGCGAGAGCAGCCAGGGGCTGGACCCCGGTAGCCCGGCGACGCAAAGGATGACGCGGCCATCGCCATGAGCCCCGACGAACCAGCCGCGCCGGTCGCCGTCATAGGTGGAGAAGAGCGTTCCCCACGCGCCTGGGAGCGCCTCCAGTCGAACCCACGCCGAGTAGGTGAAGGTCTCCACGCCCCAGGCCGGGTCCGGCGGCAGAATTCCGGAATCGGGCCGTCCCCTCAAGAGAAGGGCGTTGTCGAAACGTCCGACGGCGGTAGCGACGGAGCTGCTCAGGTCTCCGTGGCGAGCGGCAGGGCCGGAATCGAGGAAGACCTCGTCCATCTCCCAGAGCCCGAGCGGCGCCGGGTCTCGGAGCCCTGCGAGCTCGTCAAATTCGGCTTGGACCGCCGGGGCGGAGCGTTCGTGGTTGTAAAGGCGGATGCGGTCGGCGCTGAGCTTCAAGAAGCTGGTTTGCGCCCAAGAGGCGCGGCCGATGGTCGGATTGACGCCTGCCGAAGGACTCCACGAAGGAAAAACAGCGCCGGCGACGCGTCGTCCGTCGAGATAAATCGAGCCGCGCCGGGACGGACCGTCGAAGGTGACGGCGACATGATGCCAATAGCCGAGATGCAAGGTTTCCGTCGAAAGCAGCCAGGGCTTGGAATTGGGCGGGCCGGTGACGCTCAAGATCAGTCGGCCGTCGTTGTAAACGCCGACGAGCCAGCCGCTGTGCTGGCCGTCGTGCGTGGAATAGAGCGCGCCCCAATTTGCGGGGAGCTCGTCGAGACGGACCCAGGAGGAGAAGCTGAAGCTCTCGGCGTGCAGGTCGGGATGGCTTGCGATGGACGCGGAGTCGGGCCAGCCGCCGAAGTTGCGGGCGACGCCGCCCAGGCCTTGGTGAGGGCGGTTGCGGGCGGCGGCCGTGACGGCGTTGTGGCCGCCGATGTTGTCAGCGAAGACGACGCCCGCGCCCACGGCCGTTTCATCGAGCTCCCACTGGGCGACCAGCGCCGCTGACGGGGGCTGGTCCGCGG
>CAYOPA010000427.1:0-4791 GCA_964405625.1 uncultured Bryobacterales bacterium | reverse complement strand
CCCGAACAGATGGGCGCCGACCCGAGCAACAAGCTGCTGTGGCGCAAGTCGCCGTTGCGGGTGGAGGCCGAGGTCATCCGCGATTCGATGCTGGCCGTGGGCGGCCGGTTGGACACGACGCCCTTCGGCGAGTATGAGCCGCTCAAGCAGAACGAAGACGGCCAGTGGATCGTGAACACGGCGAACGGCGGCAACGACCGCCGCCGCAGCCTCTACATCACCAACCGACGCAGCGGCACGCACGGCTTTCTGCTGGCTTTTGACGCCCCGCCGATGGATAACGCCAATATGCCGCAGCGCTTCCGCTCAGCCTTGCCGACGCAGTCGCTGGCGCTGATGAACAGCGATTTCGTCGTCGAAAGCTCCCGGGCCCTCGCCGACCGCGTGGCGCGGGAGAGTGGCGACGACTGGGAAAACCGAATCCAGCAGCTTTTTGAGCTCGTCTACGGCCGCGCGCCGAGGACCGAGGAGCTATTGTTGACTTACAATGCGCTCGAAGCGTCGAGCGAACCGGCGAAGGCTTGGCGCACGTTGTGTCAGGCCATGCTCGCCTCCAACGAATTCTTGTACGTGTTCTAGATCAAGCTCGACAGGTAGCCGCCATGAATCGACCGTTCCTCACCCGCCGCGAAGCTCTCCGCAATACCGCCGGAGGTCTGGGGGCCATCGCCGCCTCCTGGTTGATGCAACAGGACGCCCGCGCCTCTAGCGTGGCCGAGGAGCATAAGGGCGGCTACAGCCTGTTGCCGAAGGCGCCGCACTTCGCGCCCAAAGCCAAGTCGGTGATCTTTATTTACATGGGCGGCGGGCCGTCGACGATCGACATGTTCGACCCCAAGCCGTTGCTGAGCAAGTACAACGGCGAGAATGCTCCGTTCGAAATCAAGGGTCGTGCGCTAAACGGCTCGCAGCGCGTGATGGCCAGCCCGTTCGAGTTCAAGCACTACGGCCAGACGGGCCGGCAGATCTCCTCGCTGTTGCCGCATTTCTCCAAAGTCGTGGACGAGCCGGCGTTCGTGCGCTCGATGTGGACCGACCGCATTGACCACTCCACCGCGCAGTTTACGTTCGTCACCGGGCGCGGCGTGGCGGGCTTCCCGAGCCTGGGCTCGTGGGTGAGCTACGGGCTGGGGACGGAAAATCAGGATCTGCCGGCGTTCATCGCGCTGGAGGACCAGCCGGCGACGATCAAGCGCCGGGCGTTCGGCTCGGCCTGGCTGCCGCCGATCTACCAAGGCACGCAGATGAATGTGGAAGGCGCTCCGATCTTTGACGTGGAGCGTCCCGAGGAGATCTCAGCAGCCGATCAGATGCAGTTCCTGGACCTGGTGAAGGGCCTCAACACGCTGCACAAGGAAAAGTATCCGCTCGACCAGGACTTCGAGACGCGGATCTCCAACTACGAGCTCGCCGCGCGGATGCAGATGTCGGCCACCCAGGTTGCTGACATTTCCAAGGAGAGCGCGGCCACGCGGGCGCTTTATGGGGTGGACGATCCGCAGTCGGGACCGTACGGCGCGCGGTGCCTGCTGGCGCGGCGGCTGGTGGAGAAGGGCGTCCGCTTTGTGACGGTCATCAACGGCGGCTGGGACCACCATTCGCGCATCGAGGAAGACATTCAGCGGCTGTGCAAGCGCACCGACCAGGGCGTGGCGGCGCTGCTGACGGATCTGAAGAGCCGCGGCCTGCTCGACGAGACGCTGGTGGTTTGGGCGGGCGAGTTCGGCCGGCTGCCGACGATCCAATCCAACGAGGCCAATCCCGGGCGCGACCATAACCCGTACGGGTTCAACATCTGGATGGCCGGCGGCGGCGTTAAAGCCGGCGCCGAATACGGTCAGACGGACGACCTGGGCTATGCGGCCGTGGACGAATTCAAGCTCGGCCACGCCGACGTTCACGCGACCATCCTGCACCTGCTGGGCCTGGACTACAAAAAGCTCACCTTCGAGTACGAAGGCCGCGACGAGTCGCTCACCGGCGTTGTGCCGGCGCGCGTGATCAACGAAATTTTGGCATAGGGCTACAATCGCTGTGAAGCTCACACGACGCGCTTGGCTGACCGCCGGCGGAGCCGCCTTGCTGGGCGCCGCCACTGGAACCGCGGCGGCCGCTTCCAAGCCCATGCGACTCGGCTACAACACCTATTGCCTGCGCTCGCTGCAGTGGCGCGACGAAAAACTGCTCGATTTTGCGGTCGAGAACAAGCTGGACGCCGTCTTCCTGCAAGACCTCAGCGACCCGCGCGCCATGGAGCCCGCCCACTGGAAGGCGATCCGCGCCAAAGCCGACCAGCAGGGACTGCATCTGGAAACGGGCGGCGGCGCCGTTTTGCCCAGGGTCCCGGAGGATTTTGACCGCAACGTCGAGGGCCTGCGGTTGCAGATCCGCCGCGCCCAGGCGTTGCGCTCGCCCATCGTCCGCTGCCTGATCGCCTCCAACCGCGCCTCACTGCCGCCGGGAACCATCGAGCAACACATCGATACGATGGCGAAGCTGCTGCGGCAGGTCCGCACCCAGGCTCTTGACGCCGGCGTGAAGATCGCCGTCGAGGTCCACAAGGATTTGCAGGCGTGGGAGTTCAAGATGTTCCTCGACGAGGTCGGCACGGACTTCGTCGGCATCTATCTCGATACCGGCAACCCGGTTTTTGTGCTGGAGCATCCGTTGACGACGGTGGAGACGCTGGCGCCGTATGCGGCGACCTTCCATCTGCGCGACTCCGTGGTCTACGAGCACCCGCGCGGCGTGGCCGTGCACTGGGTTCCGCTGGGCGAAGGCATAGTGGACTTCCACCAGATCATGGCCCTGGCCCGCAAGCTGTGTCCGGACGTTCACGTCTACGTCAAACCGATCACGGGCCGGCCGGCGGAGGTGCTGCCCTACCTGGAACCGGAGTTCTGGGAGACGTATCCGCTGGCGCGAGCCCGTGATCTGGCTCGCTTCTTGACGCTGGCCAAGAAGGGCGTTCCCTACGACAAGCCGATCGTGAACGAGGACCTGCAAGGGCGCAAGCTGCCCGACCACCTGCTGCCGGCGATCCAGCAGCAGCAGTTGGACCATATGCAGCGCAGCCTGCGCTACGCCATGGACGAGCTCGGGTTGGGCGTCCGCGCGCACGCTTGAGGAAGGAAGTTATGAAGCATTCCTGCTGGTTGCTGATTCTGCTGACCGCCGCGGTCTGTCAGGCCGAGAAGCGGCCCGAGTTGCCGCTGCACGGCATCGCCCACGTCGCTTACAAGTCGAGCGACTTGTCCAAGTCGGCGGAGTTTTACACCGGCATCTTGGGCTACCGCGAGGCGTTTCGGTTCAGCGCGGCCGATGGCAAGCCCGAGAGCGTCTTTTACAAGGTCAACGACCAGCAGTTCATTCGGCTGGACAAGGTCGCCGCTCCGGCGCCCGACAACAGACTCGCCGAAATCGCCTTCCGCACCACGGACATCGCGGCGCTGGAGCGGGAACTGAAGGCCCGCGGCCTGAAGCCCTCGCCGGTCGAGGTACGCCGCGACGGCAATCCCTACATCACGATGATCGATCCGGAAGGCCACCCGATTGCGTTCGTGGAGTACAAACCGGATTCGAAACAGGTCAAGCTGGACCGGCAACTGCTGGTGCGCGAGCGACTGTCGACCACGCTGTGGCATGCCGGCGCGCACGTCCAAGACAAGGCCAAGATGGACGCTTTCTACCGCGACAAGCTGGGCTTTTATCCCTACTGGACCGGCTCGCGCGACGACGGCAATCCGCTCTACGTCCACATGCACATGCCGGGCCTGGAGCAGAATTTCTTCGAATACCTAGTGCAGTACAGCGAGCCCAACCGCGAACGGCTCGGCTCGACGCACCATATCTGCCTGCGCGTGGATGACATTGACAGCGCCCTGGAGAAGGCCTACCAGCGGGGTGTTCCGCGAACCGAGCGGCATGAGGCGAAGGTCGGCATGGTGAAGCACTGGCTGGCGAATCTGTTTGACCCGGACGGCACTAGGGTGGAGCTGATGGAGCCGCATTTCGTGGAGTAAGGCGATCGGGCCAGGATTGGAGAGTGACCAACCGTAAACCGGCCCACCGGCTTTGTTGAATTTCCACGGCTCCATTGCCTCGCTAACCGGCCGTTTGGGCTCAAACCCAGGTTGACAGCGTGGCGGCAGGGGCCGCCCACAACTTGGCTCTGCGCCAGAACCGTAACCGTGCGGTGGCGACCGTCTGGACAGGAGCAACAGGGTGGGGCAAGCTCGACGGAGGCGCGAATGATCCCGACCCGGAGAAAAACCCCAAGCATTCAGCTGGCGCTGTTCGACGAGCTTCCGAAACGAGCTTGCCAAATGGAGGTGGCGTTGATAGACTCGCCGTGGCCAAGGTCCCCGCTGGGGCGGCGGGGGGTCAAAGGCAGGCCGCAAGCGCGCGCTCCACGAAACCGCCCGAACAGTGGTGATTCATGATGGTTCGAGATCGAGCGCTCATTGCGCTGTCACTTCTCTTGCTTGCGGCAATCCCGGCTGCGGCGCAGACCCAGTCCGCCACGTTGCGCGGCTCCGTTGTGGACTCCAGCGGCGCGGTCATTCCCGGCGCCGGGCTCACTCTCATCAATGTGGATCAGGGTCGTTCCTGGTCGACGGAGTCCAATGCCACCGGCACGGGCGGCATGCTCTCCGTCGCCGAGGAGCGTCTCGCCGAGCTCAACCCCGATGCCCGGCTCGTCGCTTTCGGCCAGGACTGGAACTCCGAGTCCTACGCCGTCTGCGGCTCGGACATGCTCATCAAGGGCGGGGACATCGGCCGCATCATCTT
>CAYOPA010000426.1:0-4831 GCA_964405625.1 uncultured Bryobacterales bacterium | reverse complement strand
GCCGACTGGACGGAGAGCGCGTCCACGCCGGACGCACTGGCGAGCCAACCGTGTACTTGGTGGAGAAAGGGTCGGCGGTTGCGATTCGGAGCGCCCTGCAGGCCGTGTTGGCCATGCCGGCGCCCGCCGAGGATCAGACGCCGCCGAAAGAAGAGTAGACTTGCGAGAATGGGGGGGAGGATTCGCAAAGATCCGACCCGAAGGCCGAATACACTAGGGTCCACCGCTTCTTTCGGCGACGAGCTTGAGCGTCCGGCGTATGCCACTCCGGAGGTACACGGGACAAGATCACGGGAGGCGCGGGACGAATCGAGCCAATTTCGAGAGTTCTCTGGGCCTTTCGTATCATTGGCTATCACGAATTCCAAGCGCTTCACGTAATATTAGTACCAGTGCAGGCGTCCCTGTCAACTAAGGTTTCGATCTTTTCTTGCAATCGCGGCTGATTATGCGGTTTGATGTGTTCACGATGAGATACGCCACGCTTTGCCTCCTAAGTTTGCTCCTGCCCCTGTCGGCGTGGGCGCAAAGTTACTTGGTCTACTTCGGGACCGGAGACAAGGCCATCTACGTCTCCCGCTTTGACGCCGCCACTGGTACCCTGAGCGATCCGGAAGTCGCCGCCATGGTCGAGCGTCCGAACTTCCTGGAGCTTCACGCCGACGGCGGCGCATTGTTCGTGTGCAGCCGCGCCGACGGGCCTGACGGCGGCGTCGGGTTGGTGATCGCCTACCGCATCGATCGTGACACCGGCAAGTTAACGAAGATCAACCAACAGTCGACCGGCGGCCCCGGCCCGGCCCACGTAGCCGTCAGCGGGGATGGCAAATCGGTCGCGGTAGCCAACTACGGCGGCGGCAGCACCTCTTCGTTCCGCGTGGGCGCGGGCGGGCGGCTGGTGGCGCGAAGCTCGGTCCTCTACCACGAAGGCAAGAGCGTCAACCCGCAGCGGCAGTCCGAGCCCCACTCGCACTCGGTGAACTTCTCGCCCGACAGCCGCTTCGTCATCTCGGCAGATCTGGGCCTGGATCAGTTGCTCGTCTATGAGGTCGATCCGGCGACCAGCGCGCTACGGCCCAACGATCCGCCGTTTGCCACGGTCGAGCCCGGCTCGGGGCCGCGCCACTTCGCCTTCCATCCCAACGGTCGCCTGGCCTACGCCATCAACGAGATGGGCAACACCGTGTCGGGATTCACGTGGGACGCCTCCCGCGGCGCGCTGTCGCATTTCCAAACCATCTCCACCCTGCCGGAGGGCTACTCGGAGGCGAGCCATACGGCCGAGGTGCAGATCCACCCCAACGGCCGCTTCCTCTATGGCTCCAACCGCGGACACGACTCGATTTCAGTCTTTTCGATCGACCAAGGCACGGGTAAGCTGACAAACGTGGAGCGGGCGCCGGTGCAAGGCAAGACGCCGCGCAATTTCCGCATGGACCCGGAAGGCAAGTGGCTTTTTGCCGCCAACCAAGCCAGCGACGCCGTGGTGGTCTTCAAGGTCGATCCGCGGACCGGCAAGCTGACGCCGACGGGCCGCGGCGTGAAGATGCCGTCGCCGATGTGCGTGCGATTCCTGCGGATGTAGGCGTTGGCTGTTGTGGCGCACGGCTGCGCCGTGCACGCGAGGCTCTGCCTCGCGAGGTAACTGGGCCGGGCCGAAGGCCCGACTGCACGGCGAAGCCGTGCGCCACGATATGCCACAATGGCGCACGGTCCCGGAGCTCCATCCATGAACCCCATCACTCGCCGCCAATTCGCCGGCCTCGCCGCCGCCTTTACCGCCGCCTGCTCCTCGCAGCCCGCGCCGGAGACCAAGACCGCCGACCAGCGCCCCAACATCATCCTGCTGATGGGCGATGACCACGGCTGGGACGAGGTCGGCTATAACGGCCACCCTTACGTCAAGACGCCGGTGCTGGATGACATGGTCGCGACGGGGCTGCGGCTGGATCGCTTCTACTCGGCTTCGCCCGTCTGCTCGCCCACGCGCGGCAGCGTGATGACCGGCCGTCACCCCAACCGCTACGGCGTCTTCTCCGCCAACTGGTCGATCCGCCCCGAGGAGATCACCATCGCGCACATTTTGTCCGACGCCGGCTACGTCTGCGGACACTTCGGCAAGTGGCATCTCGGCCCAGTCAAGGCCGACTCGCCGACCAATCCCGGTGCGATGGGCTTTGATGAGTGGCTTTCGCACGACAATTTCTTTGAGATGGACCCGGTGCTGTCGCGCAACGGCGCCCCGCCGGAAAAATTCGAGGGCGAGGGCTCGGAGGTCATCATTGCCGAGACCGTCCGCTTCATCGACAAGCACAAGGACCGCGGCAAGCCTTTCTTCGCCGTCGTCTGGTACGGGTCGCCACACGAGCCCTACAGCGGCCTGGACAAAGATCTGGCGCTGTACGACGACCTTCCCGAGTACGACGGCCGGACAACCCCCGTCACCAGCCATGAGACCGGCCAGAACGTCCAAAGGCCGATGCGCGAGGTACTGCGCGAGCGCTACGCCGAGATCACGGCCATGGACCGCTCGATCGGAACCCTGCGCGAGCATCTAGAAGAGGCAGGCCTGCGGGACAACACGATCGTCTGGTACTGCGGCGACAACGGGATCCCGATCCGCGACCTGCCGACCAGCCCGTTGCGCTCGATGAAGGGCGACGTTTACGAAGGCGGCGTCCGCGTGCCGGCGGTGATCGAGTGGCCACAGGACATTCCCGCGCCGCTGGCGTCGTCCGTCAACGGGGTAACGTCCGACATCCTGCCCACCCTGTGCGATATTGTCGGAGCCCCATTGCCGAACCGTCCGCTCGACGGCGTCAGCCTGAAGCCGGTCATGGAAGGCAAGATGACCGAACGACCCTCGCCGATCCGTTTCTGGAATTTCCCGGCCCGCAACGCCGGCTCGGATCCCTACATCGACCCAGCCTTGCAGGAGGGAACCACGCCGCTGGCGAAGATCATGGATGGAAAGTACACCCGCAGCTTCCGGAATGTCCATCATCCGGAGATTCGCGAGGAGGATTTTTCCGGCGAGCGGGCGACCCTGGACAACCGCTTCAAGCTGGTCGTCGACGGCGGCCTGGATTCGGGCAAGGAGCTCTTTGACATGACTGCGGACGACGGCGAAACGAAGAACGTGATCGCCGAGCATCCCGACGAGGCGGCAAGGCTCGAGAACGGTCTGCGGGAGTGGCAGGAATCGGTGCTCCAAAGCCTGACCGGCGCGGATTACGACTGAGCGCCGTATGCGCTTTCGGGACACCAAAGGCGTCGCGGCGTAAAATGAGGATGTTGCGGCCGATGCCGCCGATGTACCACATGAGAAAGCGCTTTCTTCTTCCCGCCGCAAGCCTGTCCATAGCTTTGATCGTCACCGTTCTCGCCATCGCCCAGGATTCCCCCGAATCCGTGGTGCGCGGCTCGAAACATTTCTCCCAGCGCGTGGTCGTCTCCGGGCTCGACAATCCCTGGGAAGTGACATGGGGGCCAGACGGCAAGCTGTGGGTCACCGAGCGCTCCGGGAAGCGGGTCACCCGCGTTGATCCCGAAACCGGCGAGCGGCGGCCGGCGATCACCATTGACGAGGTCTCCGCCCCCGGCGGCCAGGACGGCCTGCTGGGCATGGCGCTGCACCCGGAGCTGCTCAAGGGAACCGGCAACGATTACGTTTACGTGGCCTACACCTACGTCGATGAAGCGCGCGGCCGGGTGCGCTACGTCGCCTCCGAAACCAGCCCCTATCTCTACTTGTACGGCAAGATCGTACGGCTGACCTACAACCAGGACGACCAGACGCTGTCTAACCCGGTCGAGCTGATCGCCGGGCTGCCCGCCAGCAACGACCACAACGCCGGACGCCTGAAATTCGGCCCCGACGGCAAGCTCTACTTCACCGTCGGCGACCACGGCAACAACCAGCTCGGCAACTACTGTCGCCCTGTCGAATCGCAGCGCCTGCCCACAAAGCAGGAGCTCAAGGCGAAGAACTATGAGTCCTACGTCGGCAAGTCCCTGCGGCTAAACCTCGACGGGTCGGTCCCGCGCGACAATCCCCGCATCCAGGGCCTGCGCAGCCACGTCTACTCCTATGGCCACCGCAACCCGCAGGGGCTCGACTTCGCCGCGGACGGCGTGCTGTATTCGACCGAGCACGGACCGAAGACCGACGACGAGGTGAACGTCCTGAAAGCGGGCAAGAACTACGGCTGGCCCCACGTCGCCGGAATGCAAGACAACAAGGCATACGAGTACGCCCGCTGGGCCGAAGCCTCCGAGCCTTGCGAAGAGATCAAGTTCAGCGACCTGGCGATCCATCCTGCCGTGCCCCGCGAGCCTGAGTCGGCCTTCAAGGAGCCGTTCTTGGAGCCCATCGCCACGATGTTTACCGTGGACACCGGGTACGACTTCCAGGACCCGATCTGCAAAGGCATCCACTATATCTGCTGGCCGACGGTCGGCGTCTCCAGCGTGGAGCACTACCAGTATCCGAACGGGATTCCCGGCTGGGATCGGGCGTTGCTGGTGGCGACGCTGAAGCGCGGCTCGCTCTACGTAGCGCCGCTGGACCCTTCGGGTCAGAAGATCACCGGGCCGTTCAGCCGCTACTTCCAGACTGAGAATCGCTATCGCGACACCGCCGTCAGCCCGGACGGCCGGACCATCTTCATCGCGACCGACTCCAGCGGCCTCGGCGAGCAGATCGGAGGCGGCGCCACATCCGACATGCAGGACCCCGGAGCGATCCTCGCCTTTACCTATGAGCGGGACGGCGACGCGCCTGGTTGAGCTCGACCTTGACCTGCCCAAATTCGCAAACTTCCAGAAACGT
>CAYOPA010000425.1:4084-4860 GCA_964405625.1 uncultured Bryobacterales bacterium | reverse complement strand
CAGCTCGGCCTCGTTAATCCTGCCGTCGCCATCCCTGTCGATCTTCGCGAGCAGGGCGGGGAAGTCGGGAACCTCCTCGGCGGGCATCCCGCCGCCGCCCTCCCAGGAATTGACGAAGATCCGGCCGCCGGCGACCACGGGCGTCGATTTGGGCTGCCACGAAAGCCCGCGCGCCCACCACAGCTTCTCGCCCGTTTTCACGCCGTACGAGGAGACGCTGTAGGCGCCGGGGATGATGAGCTGAGCCGGTCCGCCCTCGGGCTCAAACACGGCGGGCGTCGAATAGGAGCGCGTGGTCTCGGGCCGGGGCGCCTTCCACAGGATCTCGCCGGTGTCCTTGTAGACCGAAAGCAGGTAGGAGTCGGTGTCTTGGTCGGCGAGCAGGATCAGGCTGTCGCCGACGACGATCGGCGAGGTCCCGTGGCCGTTGGCGTTGTTGAACGGCCCGAGAGGAAGCTGCCAGCGCTCCTTGCCGTCGGGCGAGTAGGAGAGCAGGCCGAAGTCCCCGAAGAAGATGTAGACGTTGCCGCGATCGTCGACGGCGGGGCTGGGCGAGGCGGGCGAGTTTGCGGGTTCGTACCGCTCCAGCCGCGGGCGCGGGGCTTGTTGGCGCCAGAGGATCTCGCCGGTGGCCTTGGAGACGGCGTAGGTCCACAGCACGCCGCCCGCGTCCACGACCTTCTTGCGTCCGGCGTCGGCGCGCGAGCCGCCCTCGGCGGCGGTGATATAGATGCGGTCGTTGAACAGGACGGGCGAGGAGTGACCGGGGGGCAGAG
>CAYOPA010000425.1:0-4074 GCA_964405625.1 uncultured Bryobacterales bacterium | reverse complement strand
GCAAGGCGGACGGGTCGGAGAAGTCAACGGGCGGTCTGGCGTTGTCCACGACGCCGACGCCGTTACCGCCGCGGAACCGGCTCCAGTCGTCGGCGGGAAGGGCAGCGGCCAGGGTTAGGGCGAGAAGGAGCGTCCGCATGTATGGCGTTCACTATAGAAGAAAGTGGCGCGCGGCTCCAGCCGTGCACGCGAGGCTGCGCCTCGCGAAGTAACTTTGTCGGGCCGCGGGCCCGACTGCACGGCGAAGCCGTGCGCCACGTCGCTACAGATCGCCTGCCATGCCTGAAAAGTTAACCAACAGCATGATCACTGCCGGGCCGGCCGTCACCAGAAACACCGACGGCATGACCAAGAAAAAGATCGGGAACAGCAGCTTCACGCCGATCTTGTGGGCTTTTTCCTCGGCGGCCTGCCGCCGCCGGATCCGCATGTAGCGGGCCTGTGTGCGCAACACCTTGGAGACGCTGGCGCCAAAGCGGTCCGCCTGGATGAGCAGCGACGTCAGCTTGCGCAGCTCCGGCTCGCCCACGCGTTCACCCAGATTACGCAAGGCCTGCGCGCGGCTGGCGCCGGCGATCATCTCGTTGCGAAACATATTGAGCTCTTCCCACAGCGCCGGATGGGCGCGGCGCAGGTCGCGGGACGTGTCGGAGATGGCTTGATCGAGCGACAATCCGCTCTCCACTCCGATCACGAGCAGGTCCAAGAAGTCCGGCAGCGCCAAGTTCAGCGCCGCGCGGCGCGCTTCCACGCGCTTACGCAGATAGCGCTCGGGAAAACGCAGCGCGACGGCCAGGGCCAGCAGGGTCGGCGCTATCGCCGCGACCACTCCGCCGCCCAGCCACCAGGTGATGACGAGCGTCACCGCCGGTAAAGCGATCAGGCCGGCCATCCGCAGCCCGAAGTAGGCATGCGGCGCCCAGGCTTGGCGCAACCCCGCGGCGTGGAGCTGACGGCGCAAAGCGGAGTCGTGCACGCGATCGGTTGAAACGTCGGCCAACCCGCTCAGAGCTCCCACCCAGCGGGGGGCGCCAACCGGCGCTGTCGCCGCGGAGCCAGCCGGAGCGGCCGCAGTCGGGGCGGTGCGGCTGACCAGCCAGTACCCGGCGGCGCCGATCCCCGTCAAGCTCGCCAAGAACAACGCAACCGCCGCCGCCAGTAACATGTCTAAACCTTGATGTCCACGATCTTGCGAATCACAAAATAAGCAAGAACCTGGGAGCAGAGCCCGAGGAACAGCAGCGTCTTGCCGACGGGATGCCGCACCAGCACCATAAAGAACTCAGCGTTCGTCAGCAGCATTACGCCCGCGATCACAAACGGCAGCGCCGACAGGATCATCGCCGTCATCCGCCCGTTTGCCGTCATCGCTTTGACTTGACCCTTCAGCGTCCCGCGCTGACGGATCGTCTCGGCCAGATTCTCCAACAGGTCGTGCAGGTTGCCGCCCGTGCGCGAATGAGTGCCAATGGCCGAGGTGAAAAAGCGGATATCGACGCTGGGCACGCGGTCGGAGAGGTTTTCAAGAGCCCTCTCCATCGACAGGCCCAGATTGTACTCGTCCACCGTCTTGCGCAGCTCGCCGGCCAGGGGCTGGCCGATCTCATCGGCCAAAAGCTCCAGCGACATTGGCAGCGAGTGGCCCGCGATCAGCGCGCGCGAGACAAAGTCCAGGGCCTCGGGGAGTTGGCTCTCGACCGACGCCAACCGCTGGGCGCGCTTCTGCCGCACGCGCAACAGCGGCGCCGAGCCGGCGCCCATCGCCACCGGAACAGCCGCCCACCAGGGCACGAAGTCCAGGCGTGGCAAGACGGCAAACGCCAGGGCGAACGTTGTCAGCATCAACAAGACCAAACGGCCGGCCGACCAGCCGACATCCGCCTCGCGGAGGAGCTTTTTGAGGCGATCGGTGAGGTGTATTCGCTCCAGCAGCGCCGCCAATAATCCGATGGCGCTGAGCGCGTCGGTCTTCAAGATATGCGGGCCGTCAGCGGCCGAGCGCGTGCCGCGGTCCAGCAGCGTCCAAGCTCCCACCACGCAGACCCCGACAAACAGGAACGCCAATCCGAAAACTAGGCCGTAGCCCGCCGCCGTCACCCCGCGCCCCCTCCGACCCTGTCGGCGACCGGCATCAGGTTGTCGCCGAGCTCGTCAGCGCAGCGCTTCATCTGCTCGCGGAAGTGCGGCTTGCCGCCCACCGCCTGGAAGCGGCCCTCCACCACGGATTCATCGGCCAACCGCGAGCGCTCGAAGACAAATAGCTGTTGCAAGGCCACCTCGCCGCGGTTGCTGAGGCCGCCGGCCTCGGCGATCTCGATGACTTTGCGCGAGCCGTCTCCAAGCCGCGCCACCTGCACGAACACATCGATGGCCGAGGCGATCTGCTGGCGGATCGAGGACGCCGATACGTTCGAGTTCGCCAGCGCCACCATCATCTCCAGCCGATTCACGGCGTCCGCGCAACTGTTGGCGTGAATGGTGGCCAGGGATCCGTCGTGGCCGGTGTTCATCGCCTGCAACATGTCCAGAGCCTCATCGCCGCGCACCTCGCCCAGGATGATGCGGTCGGGGCGCATCCGCAGGCTGTTGATCACGAGCTGGCGCTCGCGGACGGCGCCCTCGCCCTCCAGATTGGGCGGGCGGCACTCCATCTTGGCCACGTGCTCCTGCCGGAGCTGCAGCTCGGCGGTGTCCTCAATGGTCACGATCCTCTCGCCCGGCCCGATAAAGGCCGACAGGACGTTGAGCAGCGTCGTCTTGCCGCTGCCGGTGCCGCCCGTGATCAGTATGTTGCGCCGTCCGCGGACGCTCTCGGAAAGGTATTCGAGCATCTCCGGGCTTAAGGCGCCCTTTTCGACCAAGTCCCGAGCCTGCAGCGGCTCCACGGCGAACTTCCGGATCGACAGCAGCGGCCCCTCCACGGCAATCGGCGGGATAACGGCGTTGACGCGCGATCCGTCGGGCAGTCGACAATCGACCATCGGCGAGGACTCGTCGATCCGGCGGCCGGCCTGCCCGACAATCTTCTGAATAATCCGCGTCAAATGCTGGTTGTCCTTAAAGCGGATGGAAGTCTTGTGCAGCCGGCCGTTGCGCTCGATGTAGACCAGACGGGGCGTGGTGACCAGGATGTCTGACACGGTGGGGTCTTGCATCAGCGGGTCAAGCGGCCCCAGCCCGAAGACTTCGTTGAGGACCTGGTCAATCAGATCTTCGCGATCGGCCTCGGCCAGATTCGGATCTTCCTCGGAGACGAGCGCTGCGACCGCGCTGCGCACCTCGCGGCGCACGCGGGGCGCGTCAATTTCGGCCAGCCGGTCCAGGTTGATGCTCTCCAGCAGACGCCGGTGGAGGATGTGCTTGAGCTCGACGTAGGCTGGCGCGGTGGCCGGGGGGGAGTCCAGCGTGGCGACCGAGGCTGGGTCCGCGAAGGTCGCCATGGCTACTTCTCCACCACGCCGGCGGTTACGCGGCCGGCGCCGGGCTCGAGCAGCCGCGGGGTCACTAGGATCACGAGCTCGTCGTTGCGGTCACGCTCCAGCGGATGATTGGGAAACAGGCGTCGCAGCAGGTCCCAGGCGCCGGGACGGTCGATCAGGCCGCGAATCCAGAAGCTCTGCCTGTCCGCCAGCACCACCTCGGACTCCGCCCGGCGCAACAGCACGCGGGGTAAAGTGACGCCGCCGATCTCGACGCCGTGCTCGGGGTCGGGCGTGGCGGCCTGCGCGGCTACGTCCAGCAGCAGACCGCCCGGCGCGGCGAGCTCGGCGCCGAAGCGCACCCGCACGCCCAGGCGATCGGCTTCGCCAGCGGCTTTCGAGGTCGTGATCGTCGGCGTCTCCGAGGACTGTTCGTACGCGGACTGGCGGCCCCGCGGCAGGCTGAAGGTCGGCGACGCGAAGACTTGCAGCGAGCCGTCGCGTTGCAGGCGGGTAAAGGCCTCCTCGGCGTCCCAGCCTTCGCGGAAGCGCGCGATCAGCAGCGGAGACTTGCTCTCGACCGCTTCCAGGCCCTGGGTCATCTCGGCCAGGGCTTTGTCGCCCAGGCCCGCCAGACGCAGATGCAACGAAACGA
>CAYOPA010000424.1:0-4865 GCA_964405625.1 uncultured Bryobacterales bacterium | reverse complement strand
TACACTAGCGGCAGCGCCCATGTCCCGCCGCGGCGGCGCATCGTAGGTTGAGGTGGGAGCGGACGGGGTCGACGCACGTGCTTGTACCCGAATCGACATATCGCGACTTCCTCAACGCTCGGCTGCGTGACGGGTTGCTGCGTCTGCTCCCGCCGATGGCGCTGCTCGCCCTGGCGTTTATTCCGTTCACCTTGGCGTATCGGCCCGACGAGGTGCGCTGGGGAATGGCGGCCGCTTCCGGGGGGATGGCCTTCATCGTCACGCTCTACTGGCTGGCGTTGTGGCTCAGGCCTCGCCGGTTGATGATGGAGGCCGGCGGTCCGGCGCTGTTCTTTTCGGTCATCGGATTGACCGCCATTAACGCCGCGGCTGGGGAGCAGCCCGCGGGCATCGTATACATCGGCGTGATTGTGCTGGCCGCGGGCGCCGTGCTCGTGCACTGGTGGCAGATGTGGCTGATCACCGCGTTTGCGCTCGCTTGTGGGGTTTGGGACTGGAATCAAGGATCTCGAGACGAGATTTGGTTCGAGATGGGGGTGGCGACTCTGGTGGCCATTGTGGCCGGGCTGATCGCTTTCCATGCCCGGCTGCGGGCGGTGCTCGCTTCCTATGAGCTGCGGCAAGAGGAGATGGAGGCGCGGCTGCGCTACGAGCGCGCCGTGGCGGCTTCGGCCAGCGCGTTGTGGGAGTATTTGCCCGAGCAGAATGCGTTGACCCTGGCGCCGAGTTGGATTCGGATGTTGGGCTATAGACCCAGCGAGATCGGCGTCGGCCTCCAAGGCTGGACCGGCCGTGTCCATCCCGACGACCGCGTCGCCTTGGAGCAAGCGCTTGCCCGGCAGCTCGAGCCCGATGCTCCCGCCTTGTCGGTCGAGCACCGCCTGCGCCGAGCCGACGGGTCCTACCTCTGGATGCTCGTCAGCGGCCGGTCCTCGGTCGATCTGGCGGGGCGGCTGTGGGTCACCGGAGCGTTCATCGACATTGACCGCCGCAAACAACTTGAAGCGCGCTTGCAACATGAGGCGCACCACGACCGTCTCACCGGCTTGGCGAATCGCCGTCTGCTCATGCAAACGCTCAGTCACAGCTTTGCGGTGGCGGCGCGGCATCCGGAACGCACCTTCGCGCTGGCGTTCTTTGATCTGGACGGATTCAAGGCGATCAATGACAAGTGGGGACATGCCGCCGGCGATCACATCCTTTGGCTGACAGCCGAGCGATTGCGCCGCACGAGTCGGTCCGAGGACCTGGTCGCCCGCCTGGGCGGCGATGAGATCGTGGCGCTCCTACAAAACGTGGACTCCTTGGCCGACGCCCACAAGTTAGCGGAACGATTAAAGAACGAGATTGAGCTGCCGATTGACCTTCCGAACGCCCGCGTTGTGCAAGTCGGTTCCAGCTACGGGCTGGCTTGGTCGGGCGACGGATTCGTCGCCGGCGAGGAGATGCTTCGCGCCGCCGATACGGCGATGTACACCGCGAAGCGAGCCCGCAAATCCTCCGTGGGCGGCGGTCCGCAAGGGGAGTCCGCACCGTCTTCCGGGATGGCAGTGGGCGTGGACGCCGGAACTTGATCGTGCGGCTTCCGTATGACGGGCGCCCTTCGGCCCTAAAGCGTTCCTGGTGGAGGCCTAGGGCTGAGGGCGCGTGGCCGGCGATTCCCCGTCGGCGCTATCGCGTTTGTGCAGGGGCGGCGACCCTGCGATGCGCTCACCGCCGTAAGAGGTCCGTCTGATCGGCCTACGACGAAGTGGCGGCCGCCGATAGCTCAGCCACAATCTCGGCCGCCGACGCCCGCGCTCGCTCCAGATCGCCGGGCGGATAGCTGATCGCGCCCACCCGCGCATGGCCGCCGCCGCCGTAGCGCTCGCACAATGACGCCAGATTCTTGCTCGGCTCGGTCGGCGACCAGGGGTTCGATCCCACCGAGATCTTCGTCCGGAAACCGGCGTCCACGACGGAAACCGTGTACACGCTCGCGGGGAACAGGTGGTAGGGAATGAACTTGTTGTAGCCCGAAAGGTCCGCGTCGCCCAGGTCGAAGAAAACCACGCCGTCGCGGCACTCCGCGCGCTGCCTGATGATCTCGATGGAAGCGAGATGGCGCTCGAAGAGCTCGTCGAACACGGCGGCGATCTCCGGCCGCCGCATGATCTCGTCGAGCGATTCCGACAGCATCATCGGGATCACCTTTTGCGAAAGGTTTTCCTTCGACGCCTCCAGCACCAGCGTCAGCTTCATGCAGGCCTCGGGCATCATCACGGCCTGCTCGGCGTTGGCGTAGGAGGCGCTGTCGATGATGTCGGCCCAGTGGATCAGGTCGGCCAGCGCGCTGGGGTCGTAGCCGAACTTTTCGCGGCCGATGTCGGCGATGTACTGCGTGCAGGAGCGGTACAACGGGTCGTAGAACTTTCGGCCGGAACGGTCGGCCTCGAACATCTTTTCGTCGGCCTCGCACAGAAAGGCGCTCTGGTGGTGGTCGAACCACCAGGTCAGCTTGGGATGCGGCGCGAACTTGAAGTCGACAATGGCGTTCTCGTCGCCAGGAAACAGCTCGTCGGGAAAAACCTGGTTGGTCTGGTGGAACAGCCCGGCGTAGTCGATGTCCGCATCGGCCTTGACCGTCTTGCGGAAAAAATCCGTGAAAATGGCGGCCGAGCAGGCGCCATCGAAGCAACGGTCGTGGTGGAGAATGCGGGCCCGCATCGGAAGGAATTTGTAATGGTGACCCATCAAGGGCCCGCGGCGCAAGTGCCTCAACGGCTTTGGCGCACGGCCGGCGGAGCGTCGGCCGCTCCCAATAGCTCCTCCTTTTGATCCGTCGTCGGCACTGACGCTAAACAGTTGTACAATCGCAGGGCGGCTAACAATGGGTAGACGTACTTCGGCATCTGGTCCACGCTTCGTGCAATACTTCGGCCCGCTCTTGCGGGCCCTTGAGCGGCTCAACGGATCAGCGAGCCCGGCAGAGGCTCGCGAGGCAATCGTGGAGATGGAAGGCGTACCGGAGTCCGTTCAGGAAGAGGCCCTTGCGAGTGGCCAGTCCCGGTTTGACAATCAAGTAGCGTGGGCTCGCTTCTACTTGGTTCGTGCCGGCCTGCTGGACGCTTCGTCTAAGCGAGGGGTATGGGCCCTGACCGAACCTGGTCGAAAAGCCCTCGGGATGAATCAAGCACAGGCGCTCGCGCTCTTTAGGCAGGTACACAAAGATTTCGTTGCCGACTCCGACCCAAAGGCTGACAAGTCGGAAGCCATCGAAGAAGATGCAACCCCAGAGGAGGCGGAATCGCGAGCGGCGAGCGACTATCGGACCGAGCTCCTAGAAAAGCTACGCGAAATGCCGCCCGCTGCATTCGAGCGATTTTGCCAGCGTCTATTGTACGAAGCAGGCTTCAGCGAGGTCTCTGTGACAGGTCGTAGCGGCGACGGCGGAATTGACGGTCACGGCATCCTGGCGGTCAACTCGCTCGTCAGTTTTAAAGTTTTGTTCCAATGCAAGCGCTATTCGGGGGGCGTCAGCCCGGGACAGGTACGCGACTTTCGGGGCGCGATGATGGGGCGCGCTGACAAAGGCATCATTTTGACGACGGGTCACTTCACGTCGGACGCACGAAAGGAAGCAGTGCGAGACGGCGCGACGCCAATCGAGCTCGTCGACGCAAAGAAGTTGATCGACATGCTTGAGTCCCTCGAGTTCGCTTTGAAACCTCGCCGGACCTACGAGGTGGATCACACGATCCCGCGTTCCTTCGAGGGTTGACCGCGAGGAGCCTCACCGCACGTTCATCTTGCCCGGATCGCATTTCAACCCCCTCCCGGCGCCGCCCGGCCCGCCGCGATGGTCAGCTTTCCGGCTCGGGTGGCATAATGAGGGGCTTCGGCCATTCGCTCTCGGGCGGCCGTTGTGGAGAACAAGTCAACCATGCGCGCTGAATGGGTCGCCAAGCGTTCCGCGGATTCCAACCGCAGCCAAATGCACTACGCCCGCAAGGGCCTCGTCACCGAGGAGATGGAGTACGTCGCCCGGCGCGAGAAGCTCTCGCCCGAGCTGATCCGCGACGAGGTCGCCCGCGGTCGCCTCATCATCCCCGCCAACATCAAGCACACGAATCTGGAGCCGATGTGCATCGGCGTCGCCTCGTCGTGCAAGGTGAACGCCAACATCGGCAACTCGGCGGTCACCTCCGGGGTGGAAGGCGAGCTCGAAAAGCTCGAGTACTCGATCAAGTACGGCGCCGACACCGTGATGGACCTCTCCACCGGCGGCGACATCCCCGGCATCCGCAAGGAGATCATCCGCCACTCGCCCGTGCCGATCGGCACAGTGCCGATCTATGAGGCGCTGAGCCGCGTCAAAGGCCGCATCGCCGACCTGAGCTGGCCGATCATGCGCGAGGTGATCGAGGAGCAGGCCGAGCAGGGCGTCGACTACATGACGATCCACGCCGGCGTGCTGATCCAGTACGTGCCGCTAGCCACCAAGCGGCTGACCGGCATCGTCAGCCGGGGCGGCTCGCTGCTGGCCGAGTGGATGGTCCGCCACCACAAGCAGAACATGCTCTACGAGAACTTCGAGGAGATCTGCAAGATCTTCCAGAAGTACGACGTGAGCTTCTCGCTGGGCGACGGCCTGCGCCCCGGCTCGCTCGCCGACGCCTCCGACGAAGCCCAGTTCAAGGAACTCGAAACCCTCGGCGAGTTGACGCTCAAGGCCTGGGAATACGACGTGCAGACGATGATCGAGGGCCCGGGACACATCCCGATGGACCAGATCAAGCTGCAAGTGGACAAGGAAGTCGAGCTCTGCCACGAGGCGCCGTTCTACACGCTCGGACCGCTGGTGACCGACATCGCGCCGGGCTACG
>CAYOPA010000423.1:3012-4873 GCA_964405625.1 uncultured Bryobacterales bacterium | reverse complement strand
TACGGCCTTCGTAGATGCGAAGCCCCTCCCAGACGGCGTCGCCGCCCTGCACGGAGCTGTCGAAGACGGAGACCTTGGCTTCGGCGCGCGGCTTGAGGCCGTCGCCGACCCAGACCTGGATGTCGGCGTTGCGGGGATCAGGTAGTGTGCTCATGGATCAAAACCATTATCCTGTTGCCTGTTCCAAGATGCCGACCAGCAGCCAATTCTACGGGATTGTCGTCCGGATGTATTACGGCGAGGACGGCGCGCCGCCGCATTTTCACGCCCTCTACGGCGACCGGGAGGTCACGTTGCGGATTCCGGATCTGGAGATCCTGGATGGCGCACTGCCCGAACGGGCGCTGGCGCTGGTGCGCGAGTGGGCGGAGCGGCATCGAGCCGAATTGGCGGAAAACTGGCGGCGAGCGCTGGAGCGGGCGCCGCTGCAGCCCATCGAACCGTTAGACTGACGCAGAGTCATGCACCGCGTCGCCAATGTTTCGCCGCTGGCCGGTAGTCGCTTGTGGGTGGAGTTTGCCGACGGGCTGAGCGGCGAGATCGACCTCAGCGACGAGCTCTGGGGGCCGGTGTTCGAGCCGTTGCGCGACAAGGAGCTATTCGCGCAGGCCGGCGTCGACGAGTACGGCGTCATCTGCTGGCCGAACGGCGCTGATCTCGCCCCGGACGCGCTCTATCGCAAGTTGGATCAGGAGTAAGCCGCATGAAACGTCGTCAAGCCCTGCAAAATCTCGCCGCCGCCGGACTGTTGGCCGCCCCGGCGTCCGCCGCCTGGAGGGAGGCGTTCGCCGAGCGATTCCGCCAGGACATCCTGGGCCACTGGGGCATCGAGCGCGCCTACTCGATGACAATTTTCGACGCCATGCCCGCCGAGAAGCTGGGCTGGCGACCGACGCCGGAAGTGCGCAGCTTCGGCGAGCAGGCCGTCCACTTCGGCCGTGCAAACACAGCGTACTTTTCCCGACTGGAGATTGCCGGCGTAACCCCTCCCACGGCCATCGAAGAGGCTACGGCCGACCACGCCAAGGTGCGGGCCTTTCTGGTCGCTTCGTCCGAGTTTGTGCGCCAATGCCTGGAGAAGCTTGGCGAGCAGGAGTTCATGCGCCGGGACGTGCCGCTGGGGCGCACCATGGCGTTGCACACGACGCAGGACATCTTCCTGCGTGCGGCGCTTCACACGGCGCACCATCGCGGGCAGATGGTGGTGTATTTGCGGCTGAACGGGATCACGCCGCCGGACTGGCAGTTCGCGCCGCAAGGCGGGTAGAAGCCTGGCCCCATGCTGACGCATGGGGTTCGGATGCGGTAACCCAGATGTTCCTCTTGTGGCGCAGGCGCCTACGCCTGCCGCCTCGACCCCCAGGTCGAGGCCAGGATCACCCGCGCAGGACCTCATCCAGCCGCGTGACGATCTCGGGGGCTTTGTCGGCCAGATTCTCGTTCTCGTGCGGGTCGGCTTCCAGGTCAAACAGCAGGGCGTGCTGCTTGGTCTGTTCGTACAGCACGCCGCGAGGGTAGTAAACCTCCACTGACGGCTCAAACCCCCGGATCAGCTTGTAGCGCCCGTCGTAGGCCAGCCGCCACGGCTCCAGGCCGCTCAACACGACCTCGCGGTGCGATTCCGTCTTGCCTTCCAGCAGCGGCAGAAGCGAGCGGCTATCCATGTCGCCCGGGACTGGAACACCAGCCGCCTCCAAGAACGTCGCCGCCAGGTCGATGACGCTCGTCGGCGCGGCGCTCACCCGGCCGCCCTTCACGCCCGGCCCGGCCGCCACCAGCGGAACGCCCGCCGAGGCCTGATACGGCACGCGCTTCTGCCAGCGGTTGTGGTCGCCGAGCATCTCGCCGTGGTCGCTGGTGA
>CAYOPA010000423.1:0-3002 GCA_964405625.1 uncultured Bryobacterales bacterium | reverse complement strand
ACGACCAACGTGTTGTCGAGCTCGCCGCGCTTCTCCACCTCGTCCAAAAAGATCCCCAGCCAGCGGTCGAGGTTTTCGATCATGGCGGCGTAGTTCTGACGGACCAGCGTATGGGTTTCGGGCGGGAGCTGATCGTTGCGGTTGGGCTGGGGAAAGCCCGCGACGCCGCGATAGGGCTCCAGCATGCGCTTGGTGGCGTCGAGCGGGTCATGCGGTCCGGCGAAGTTCACCTGCAAGTGCCAGGGCTTGTCGGCCGGGGCGCCCTGCAGCAGGCGCACGGCCTGGCCGCCGATCCAGTTGTCACAGTAGGCGTGCTCGGGCAGCGGCGTCGGATCGGTGTTGCTGAAGGCGGCCCGGCCGCGTCGCTGATTGAAGTCTTCAATGTGCGTCTGGACCAGACCCGTCTCGTGCAGGTAGGCCATGTAGGGATCCATCGGGGTCTCCGAACCGCTGCGGATGGCGTCCCACTTGCCCGCGCTGTCGATTCCCTCGGAAAAACCCCATTCATCGAGCAGGCGCGTGCCGTTGGGCCGCCAGTCCTCGGTGGCCTTGTGCAGATCGAACTTGCCGCAGCCCATCACGTGGTAGCCGGACTCGCGCAGCAGCCGGTAGTAGCTGGTCTGTTCGACGGGGAAGTCGACATGATTGCCGGGCACGCCGCAGCGGTCGTATTCCTTGCCCGAGGCTAGGCAGGCGCGCGACGGAGCGCACAGCGGCGAGGCGCACAGCGTGTTGGTGAAGCGCACGCCGCGCGCCGCCAGCTTGTCCACGTTTGGCGTTTGCACGGGGATCTCGCCGACTACGCCCAGCCATTCCGGACGCTGCTGATCAGGCACGACCAGCAGGAGGTTCGGCCGGCGGGCGGCTTCGGGGGGAGGGGGCGACGCGCAGGCCGTCAGGGCGGCTGCGGCGCCCAAGAATTCGCGGCGGCTGGGGCGGAAAGCGTTCGTGGTAGTGCTCACGCGCCAGATTCTAGCAGCGATCCGGCCATTCCCGGGATCAACTCTCAGCCGCCGCCAATCGAGACGAGCTTGGCGCGGGGGGCGGCTTCGACCGGGTCAGCGTCGTGGTGCAGCTCCCAGCGCGGGTTCTCGTCATCGACCGGGTGCCGCAGCAGCCGCTCGAACGGCCTAAACCGCGCCTTGTAGGCCATGGACTGATTGGCCGGAATCCAGTAGCCGGGGTAGGAATGCCTCTTGCCCCTCTCGCGGGCGTACTCGAGCTGCTTGAGGATGGAGAACGTGCCCGGGCTGTGGGATCGCCATTCCGGGTCGTGGAAGAAGTAGACCAGAGAGACCGCGTCGGGCGTCTCGTCCATCAAGGCCACGCCCACCAGCTTCTCACCTTCAAAAAACATCCACTGCCAGGCGAAATCCCCGCCGCCGGTGACGAAGGAGTCAACGTAGTCGGCCCGCACGATGCGGTCGCGCCGCCAGCCGCGCAGGCCGTGCATGAACAGGTGGTAACGGTTGTAGAGGTCGACGTGCTCGTTGGTCACGAACGGCCTGTCGCGCAGAACTTGGATGTGCTCGTTGCGTTGCAGCACCCGCCGGAAGCCGCGATTGGGCTCGAACTGATCGACTAGCACGCGCACGCTGACGCACTGCCGGCAACCAGGGCACTGCGGGCGAAAGAGCTGGCGGCCGAAACGCCGATAGCCCCGTTCGAGCAGTTGCTGGTAGCGCTCCGCGTCCAGACCCTGCACCAGGCGGTACTCGAGCGAGGCGACCTCATTGGGCAGGTACGAGCAGACCCGAGGCTCTTCGAGCAACCGCACCAACTCACGCATCAGCCTCATTGTAGTGCTCGCCGTCGGGATTTCCACAGGCGCGGCGTGAGTTGGATATCCTGGGCCCAATGCGACTTCTCATCGACGCTCACCTCGACATTTCCTGGAACGCCAACCACTACGACCGCGACCAACTGTTGCCGCTTGAGGAGATGCGCGCCCGCGAGGCGCACATGACCGGCAAGGGCCGCGGGCTGTGCACCGTGAGCCTGCCTGAGATGCGCAAGGCCCGCATCGGCGTCTGCCTGGCGACCATCTTGTGCCGCGCTCTGCCCACCTGGGGCGCCGAGAAGCAGCAGCACCTGGGACCCGCCGGCGATCGCAAGCGCGGCGAGATCATCCTGCGCGAGGACCTCGACTACTGCAACCAAGCCGTCGCCTACGCCCAAGGACAGGGCCAGCTCGCCTACTACACGTTGCTCGAAGAGCAGGGCCACATGGCGATGATCAAGACCGCCGCCGACCTGGACCGCATCTGGGCTCGCTGGGAAGCCGGCGAGACGGACGCCCCGCTGGGCTACATCCTGTCGATGGAGGGTTGCGACCCGATCGTAGAGCCCAAACAGGCCGAGCAGTGGTTCGAGCAGGGCTTGCGGACCGCCTGCCTGGCCCACTACGGGACCAGCGCCTACGGAATGGGCACCGGCGGCGACGGCCCGATCACGGCCGCGGGACGCGAGCTGCTCAAGGAATTCGAGCGCCTGGGCATGATCGTCGACTTGGTCCATACCGCTGACGAGGCGCTGGAACAGACGCTGGACGCCTTCTCCGGGCCGGTCTTCGTCAGCCACGGCAACTCCCGCACGCTGGTTCCGCACGACCGTCAGATCAGCGACGACCAGATCCGCAAGATCGTCGCGCGCGGCGGCGTGCTGGGCGCGGTCGCCGACGCCTGGATGATTATCAAGGGCTACGACTGGACCAATCCCGACCGCGAGATGCCGACGCTGGAGACGCTGGCCGACCACATCGACCACATCTGCCAGCTCGTCGGCAGCGCCCGGCACGTCGGCATCGGCAGCGACCTGGACGGCGGCTTCGGCTATGAGCAGACGCCGAGCGATTTGCAGTCGATCAACGACCTGCACAAGCTCGAAGGCATTTTGGAAGCGCGCGGGTACTCCGCCGAGGACATCGACGGGATCTTCTTCGGTAACTGGCTGCGGTTTTTCCGCGAGTCGCTGCCGTAGTGACTGTGTCGGGAAGTCAAGGA
>CAYOPA010000422.1:0-4882 GCA_964405625.1 uncultured Bryobacterales bacterium | reverse complement strand
CGGCTTGCGCCGCCTCCAGCAGCAGCCGCTCGGCTCGTTGCCAATCCGACGACATCTTCACCGGCACCGTGAAGACGTGCAACACAAAGTGCCGCATGAACGATTCGTTGACCACCACCGTGTCGAGCATGCGGGCGTTGGGCGCCACGATCGTGCGGCCGGTGCGCAAGTGCATCGAACGGCCGGGTCCCACTTCGAGCAACGTGGTCGTGAACAGGTTCGTGTCAATCACGTCGCCGCGAAAAGAGTTGATCTCAATGCGGTCGCCGACGTTGTAGGTGTTGGCCACCGTCCGCGGGAACGAGCCCGTGACGCACTGCAACAGCTCCTTGGTGGCGATCACGAACGCCACGCCCCGGCCGAGAATCAGCGCGCCGAACGTCTCCAGCGCCTTGAACCAGACCGCGCCGAGGCCCACCGCCAGGATCATCAGCGCGTAGTTGCGGACCCCGACAATCCAGCGGCGGCGCAGCTCCGATTGGGGCGACAGGCGCAAAATCGTGCGCGTCAGGAAGGCGCGCAACGCCAGGACGGCCAAGATCAGGACGACCGACTTGGCAGTCTGGTCGAGAAAAGGCTCGTTGGTGATCCAGGGCCAATCTGGCAGGACTTCAATCATGGGAGCGGAGGTTGGCCTCTCTCCAGTATGCAGGGGATGGCGCCCGCCGGCGAAGCCGGGAGACTCCTAGAGCTCCTTCTTTTCCCGCTTGGCCTTCTTGGGGGCGTCGATGCGGAAATCCGAGTCCTTCAGCTTGGGATTCATCTCGACATCGGAATAGAGATAGGTGCGGTGATCGCCGTTGGGCTGATGCAGGCGCTGCTGCACCGGCTGCCAGCTAGCCTTGGAGACCCACATTTCCATGCGCGTGATGCTGTCCTTGGTCGAAGTGTCTTTCGGAGTCAGCTCCAGCTTGACGGCGTCGACTCCAGCGGACTTCTCCTCGCCGGCAACACTGACTTGGTAGTGCTTGCTCAAGAACTTGCCGGAGACTCCGAAGCCTGATAGCAGCGCCTGCTCCAGCTTGTCCTTGGATTTGGAGACGTCGTACTCCTCGATCGTCTGGATGCGGGGCTTGTAAATTTCCACCTGCGTGCCCCGAACCAGCAGATCGCGCGGGTAAGGCTTTTCAAACTGAATACGCAGATCAACCCGGCCGTCCTCGGCGCGGCGGACAGCCATTGTCCCCTCTTCCACGCTGGAATCGTCGACGAGCTTGGTGTATTGGGTCCAGGCCGTCTTGGCCCGCATACCGCCCCAGTCGTCCGCGGCCTTGTCCATGTTGGACAACACCTGGTCGAGGGAAACAGCGGCGGGGAGGCTCAAGGCCGTCGCAAGGGTGAAAATCAAGAAACGCGTTGTCACTGCGATGAGGACGCTCCGCTTGGGGGATTCGTTTCGTTCCGGTCAGGGACGTTACTCGCCGGCATGGACGAGGTAGGCTGTCACGGACCCGTCGGGACCGGTCTGCGGCTGAGCGTCCAGAACGCGCACTTTACCTTGCCGGCGTTTGCTGAGCAACAGCTCAATGCGGCCCGTCGCTTCTTCCGGCGCAACGTTACCCACCGCAACCGCATCTATCCAATAGACGGAACGGCCGCCGGGACCTTCGGAGAGGCGCTGGATCTCCCGCACCACTGGAGGCCTAGGCTGGTCGCCGAAGAACTCTTGCGGAGTCAGAAAGATAAAGGCGAGGATGAGCGCACAGATCAGATCGTACTGCCACGATCCCCGGCGATAGGTCCACAACACGATGGGACGCAGCATGGCCCCCAGCCTCGTCAGCATGAAGTCAGTGTAGCTTACAATGAGAGCCGGTCGGGCTTCCGCCCGCCGGGCAGCCGACTTGACGGAACCACATGATCCACAGACTGCGCCAGTTTCTTCGACTCGTCGCTCACACGCAGCTCCTGCCGGTGCTGGAGAGCGGGGACGATCCGCTCATCGGCGGCCAGGCCGTGATGGAGGGCGTGATGATGCGCGCCCCGCACAACTACTGCGTGGCGGTGCGCAAGCCCGACGGTACGATCATTACCCAGGAAGGGCCGGCGTCGCGGCTGTCGGAAAAGAGCAGGTTTTGGGCGCTCCCGGTCGCCCGAGGCGTGGGCACGCTGGGTCAGGCGATGAGCCTGGGCATGAAGGCGCTCAACTTTTCGGCGCAGCACGCCATTCCCGAGGACGAGCAGCCCAAGGACAAGGACGGCAAGCCCAAGTCCGGCGAGCTTCCCGGCTGGATGCTGGCCCTCAACGTCACCTTCTCGCTGGGATTCTTCATCTTCTTGTACAAGTTCGTCCCGCTCGTGGCGACTGGCCAGATCCAGAAGTACGTCTCGTTCCTCAATAATCAGGTCGGCTTCAGCTTTGTGGAAGGCGGCATCCGCCTCGGCATCTTTTTGACCTTCCTGTTCTTGATCTCGCGGCTCAAGGACATCCGCCGCGTTTTTGAGTACCACGGCGCCGAGCACAAGGTGGTCTTCAACTACGAGTCCGACAAGCCCGTGGACGTGCGCAACGCCCAGTCGTTCGTAACGTGGCATCCGCGCTGCGGCACCAGCTTCCTGATGGTGGTGATGATCGTCAGCATCATTGTGTATGCGTTTGTGCCGCTGCAAGGCTTCGGCTTCCAGTTCATCGCCCGGCTGGCGTTGCTGCCGGTAATCGCGGGCGTCAGCTACGAGATTATCCGCTTCGTGGCGCGCCGTCAGGGCAATCTGCTCTCCACCGTGGTGGCGCCGGGTCTGTGGTTGCAGCGCATCACCACGCAGGCGCCGGACGACTCGCAGATTGAGATTTCAATCCACGCCTTGAACGGCGCCATGGAGCTCGAAAAGGCGAACGGCGGCCCGCTCGTTGTGGCTTAAGGGACGGGCGGCCTGAGAACCTTTATGCAGTGGCTCCACAAACTTCAAGAGATTGACGAGCGTTACCAATCGCTCTCCAGCGAGATGGCCGACCCGGCCATCATGCAGGATCAGGCCCGCTATCTGAAGACCACCAGGGCGGCTTCCGAGCTGTCCGAGATTGTGGAGAAGTTCCGCGTCTGGAAGGAAACGAAGGCGCAGGTCGACGACGCTCGCTCGCTGCTCGAATCCGAGGAAGGGGAGATGCGCGAGCTCGCCCAAGAGGAGATCAACGAGCTTGCGCCGCGGCTGTCCGCGCTGGAAGACGATCTCCAGATCCTGCTGCTGCCCAAGGACCCCAACGACGACAAGAGCGTCGTGTTGGAGGTTCGCGCTGGCACCGGCGGTCAAGAGGCGACGCTTTTCGCCGCCGAGCTCTTCCGTATGTACCTGCGCTACGCCGAGTCGCAGCGCTGGAAAGTGGAGATCACGGATCAGAGCGATTCCGAGGTCGGCGGCGTCAAGGAAATCATCGCCTTGGTCAGCGGCGACCGTGTCTTCAGCAAGCTGAAGTTTGAGTCCGGCGTACACCGCGTGCAGCGCGTGCCCCAGACCGAGACCCAGGGCCGCATCCACACGTCGGCGGCGTCGGTGGCCGTCATGCCGCAAGTGGACGACGTGGAGGTTCACGTTGAAAACAGCGAGATACGGGTGGACTACTACTGCTCGTCGGGTCCGGGCGGCCAGTCGGTCAATACGACCTACTCGGCCGTGCGCATCACGCACCTGCCCACGGGTCTGGTGGTGACCTGCCAGGACGAGAAATCGCAGATCAAGAACAAGGCCAAAGCGATGCTCGTGTTGCGTTCACGGCTCTATGAGCTGGAACACGAGAAGCAGCACCAGGAGCAGGCCGACGCCCGGCGCGGCATGGTCGGCTCCGGCGATCGCAGCGAGAAGATCCGCACCTACAACTTCCCGCAGAACCGCGTAACAGATCATCGCGTGCCGGGCCTGACCCTGCATCAGCTTGACTTGATCCTGGAGGGCCGCCTGGACCCGATGATCGACGCGCTGCGCACGCACTTCCAGGCCGAGGCGCTCAAGGGCGAGCTCGTGACCGCGTAGTGTCGCGCCCGTGCGAGATGTCTGTCGCCACGCAGCCGACTGTCGGCTCCAGCCTCAGCGCCGCAACCGAGCGCCTGCGCGCCGCCGGCGTCGACCCTTCGCGCCTGACGGCCGAGACGCTGCTATCGCTGACGATCGACTGCGAGCGCGTCTTCCTCTACGCTCACCCCGAAAGGGCTTTGGATACCGACGAGGCCGAGGCGTTTGACCGGTTGATCGAACGCCGATCCCACGGCGAGCCCACCCAGCACCTCACAGGCCGGCAGGAGTTTTTCGGCCGCGAGCTCGAGGTCGGTCCGGCCGCCTTTATCCCCCGGCCGGAGACCGAGTTGCTGGTGGAGGTCGTGCTGGAGAGTTATTCGGACGCCCGCCGGATTGTGGACGTCGGGACTGGCTCCGGCTGTCTGGCAATCACGTTGGCCAAGGAGCTCAACCGCCGCGTAACCGCCGTTGAAATTGCCGCCGAGACCATCGAAGTAGCCCGCCGGAACGCACGACTGCACGCGGCCGAGGTCGATTTCGCGCAGGGCGATCTGCTCAGCGCCAGCCGGCCCGGCTCCTTCGATCTGATCGTCAGCAACCCGCCCTACGTCGCCCGGCGCGACCAACCAAACTTGCAGCGCGAGGTGCTGTTTGAGCCCGCGCGCGCCCTGTTTGGCGGCGAAGACGGCCTGGACGCTTACCGCCGCCTCATTCCGCAGGCGTGGCGAGCGCTGCGGCCGGGTGGAGCCGTCGTGCTGGAGCTCGGCCACGACAGCCTGCCGGAGGTGTGGCGGCTGTTCGACGCCGCAGGCTGGCAACCGCCGGTCGTGCTCGAAGATCTCGCCGGCATCCACCGCGTCATCCACGCGAAGAGATCGTGAACGCCATGGACCCTTTTGAAAAACGCAGCCGCTTTCCGCTGGTCTACCGCATC
>CAYOPA010000421.1:0-4895 GCA_964405625.1 uncultured Bryobacterales bacterium | reverse complement strand
CGGATCGAGTCGCTATACTCTCTAGCGGGGCCTGCAACCGAGACGGCGCGAAAGGGTTAGGGTTCCACAAACTGATGCATACCTCCTCGCAGACGCGGACGTCGCCAGGGAGACTCGGAATCTCCGTCTGGACCGCGTTCGTCTTGGCAGCTCTCACCATCGCGGGCGGTTCCCTTCGGGCGGCGGATCTGTCCGGCGCCGCGCCCTTTTTCAATCAGTACTGCGTCGCCTGCCACAGCGAGTCCGTGCAGTCCGGCGGCGTAAGCCTGACCGAGCTGATGGGCCATGAGTCCGTGGCCGAAGGCTTTCACGATTGGGAAAAAGTCATCGCGGCGGTCGCTGATAAGCGCATGCCGCCGAAGATGATGCCGCAGCCCTCCGAACAGGAGCGCGAAGGGGCGGTGGGCTGGGTCCGCGACACGTTGCGCGAGTACGCCCAGGCCAATGACGGCGCCCCGGGCCGCGTGACGGTTCGGCGACTGACGAGCGGCGAGTATTCCTACACCATCCAGGACCTCACCGGGGTTCACCTCAACTTTGAGCGAGACTTCGTGGCCGATTCAGTCGGCGGCGAGGGCTTCACGAATTTCGGCGACGCGCAGTTCACCGCCGACGCGGAGCTGGAGCTTTATCTGGATGCGGCCAAGCGGGTGGCCGATCACGCCGTGATCGGCGCCGGCCCGCTGATTTTCGATGAGCACCCCGGCATGACCGGGTTTGAGCTGTCGGCGATCCACCGCATCCACGCCATTTATAGCCGTTACGGCTTCCGCGCCGCCTCGGCGGAGGGCGGCCGGCCGTTCGGCCTGGAGCGCTACGGAAAGGCCTTTTTGGCGGCCTGGAAGTATCAGCACCGCGAGGCGCTCGGTCAGCCGAATAAGTCGCTGGAGGAGTTTGGAGTCGAGCTCGACCAGAACCCGAAGTTCGTGCGGCACATTTGGGGCGTGTTGGAGGCGACTGACCACAAGTATCCGACCACGGAAGTGTTGGGCATGTGGCGCGCGCTGCCGGCCCCTGACGGCAGCAACGAAGACGCCGTCATGGCCCAGTGCGAAGAGATCCAAAAGTTCGTGATCAACTGGCCGCGCTGGTTGCTCGGCGCCGGCGAGCTCGCGATGGGCGGCGCCGGAGACGAGCGCGCCCTGGTCCTGACCGACGAGGCGTTGCAGGTCAGCACGAAGGAAGAGATGACGTTCCTGCAGCGCTTTGAACGCCGCAAGATGGGCGACGGCGCCACGGTCCATGTTTCCGTGGAGCAGGCTAATCCGGGCGCCTCGACCCAGGCCGCTGTCATTTTCCGCGAGGCCTCGGTGCGCCTGAACCGCGAAGGCGAGGCCACGCCGCTGCGCGAGTTGCTCGATGCCGAAACGATCGAGCGCTTGGCGCTGGGCCGCGGTCCCGACGGAACGGTGCTCGGGCCGGACGACTTCGTGGTCGGCGCGGACCAAGAGCTCGCTTTCACCTTCCCCGTCCCCGAGGATAGCCGCGGCGTGGCCATGCGCCTGACCGCCGAGATCACTGGCGATCCGGGCGACGCGGTGTTGCGGGTGCTCATTTCCGAAAGCGACGACGGCCAATCCGGCCGGCCCGCCTGGGCGCTCTTTGGCGACGCCGACAGCGACGGATTTAAGGCCTGGAAGGAAGAGGTGCTCGAATACGCGGGCTACTTCCCGCAGACCTCGCACGGCGAGCCGACTCCGTCGGACCGCGACCCGATTCCGCTGCCCTTTAACACGGAGTACAACCAGCCCGAGCGCGATCTCTACCACGTCCGCGTGAAGTATTACCGCGACGATGATTTCCTGGTCGCCAAGATGATTGACGACAAGACGCTCGAAGAGCTCGACAACGCTTGGGCCGACTTGAAGGCGTCGTTCGAGTTTCACGACGAGACCTTCAACTTCGTGAAGAACAAGTACTCCGTGGAGATCGACAAGAAGGTGGGCGATCTGACCGACGCCGACCTCGCCGCCATGCCGGAAGAGCCGCGCAAGTACGCCGCGTCGCTGAGGAAAGACTTCCAGCAGATGATGTACGAGCAGGTCTCGGCGCAGCCCCGGCATCTCGAAGACGCCCTCGCCTTTGCCGAGCGCGCTTGGCGGCGGCCGCTGTCGGACCGCGAGAAGGACTCGTTGCGGGCCTTCTACGTGAAGGCGGGCGAGGAGCTTGAGCTGGACCACCGGCGGGCGATGCGGGCGCTGCTAACGCGCATCCTGGTGGCCCCGTCGTTCCTGTACCGCATTGAAGAGCCCGAAGCGCCCAAGGGCGTCACAGAGCTCAACCAGCATGAGATCGCCTCGCGCCTGAGCTACTTCCTGTGGTCGTCGTCGCCGGACCAGGAGCTTATGGATTTGGCGGCCGCCGGCAAGCTCAACGACGAGCGCGTGCTGCGCTCGCAGGTCCAGCGGATGCTCGACGATCCCAAGGCGCGCCGTTTGGCCACGGAGTTTTTCGGCCAGTGGCTGGGTTTCTACCGCTTCGACCAGTATCGCGGCGTGGACGCCAAGCGTTACCCGGAGTTCACTGACGAAATTAAGGAAGCGATGTACGACGAGGCGGTCTCGTTCTTCGAGCACATCATCCGCAAGGACCGCCCGGTTCGCGAGATCATCAGCGCCGACTACGCCTTCCTGAACAAGGATCTGTCGGAGATCTACCAACTGCCCAAGACGATCGAGTCCGAAGAGATCACTCTGGTGGAGAACGCCAATGAGCTCAACCGCGGCGGCGTCTTGCGGCTCGGCGCGGTGCTGACTTCGACCTCCGCGCCGCTGCGCACGAGCCCGGTCAAGCGCGGCGACTGGGTGCTGCGGCGGATCGTCGGCACTCCGGTTCCGCCGCCGCCGCCGAACGTCCCGGAGATTGAAGCCGACGACTCGGCTTTTGGCGCGACGACGGTCTTCGAGCAGATGGAGGCCCACAAGACCAATCCCACCTGCTCGGGCTGCCACAACCGGATTGACCCGCTCGGCTTCCCGCTGGAGCATTTCGATTCGATCGGCCGCTGGCGCAACGAGTATCCCAACGGCCAGCCGATCCACGCCAGCGGCAAGCTGGTGGACGACACCGAGATCAACGGCTTTGAAGGGCTGATGGACTACCTTCACAGCCAGGAGCCGCAGGTGCTCAAGAACCTGTCCTACAAGCTGCTCGGCTTCGCCCTTGGGCGCACGGTGCAGGCCTCGGACCAACTCTTGGTCGAGCGCCTGACTTCCCGCGGCGGCGACCAGACATTCGCTGACATGGCGACGGAGATCGTCACAAGCAAGCAATTCAGAACCCGGCTGGGACGAGAAGAAGCTCCGGCCACAACCCAAACGCCCGATGAATCCCCCGCGTCGGCGATTGCAGGAGAAGGCGGACGATGAAACCCACCAAGAACATTCTTTATCCCGAGCACGTCAATCGGGCTCCCTCGCGACGGAATTTTCTGCGCGGCGCCGGCGTGGCGATGGCGCTGCCTTGGATGGAGTCGTTGCGGCTGAGCGCGGCTGAGACCGCGCCCGTGCCGGCGTCGATCGCCGACAAGCCGCCGGTGCGCTTCGGCATCGTCTATTTCTCGAACGGCGTCGAGCCCGAGCATTGGTGGGCCAAGGGCGAAGGCAAGTCGATGGAGATCGGCGAAGCTCTCGCGCCGATGCGGCCCTACACCGAGCACTTCAACTTCATCAAGGGCATGTACAACCAGAAGGCGGTTGACAACCCGAGCCCCCACTTGGGACGCATGCCGAACATGCTCTCCGGATCGGACGTCAGCCTCGACCCGGCCGTCATCAAGGTCGGTACGACGATGGACCAGGTGATGGCCCAGCGCATCGGCGCCAACACGTCGGTCCCGAGCTTGGTGCTGGGCATTGAGCCCAACGAGCTGCGCCTGGAAGACGGCGTCTCGATGATCTACGGCTCGGCGATCTCGTGGGCCACGCCCACCCGCCCGGCCACCAAGGAGATCTACCCGGCCCGCGCCTTCGATCGCCTTTTCGGCGACGGCAAGGATCGCGACCTCGACAAGAGCATCCTGGATTCGATCCTCACCGACGCCAACAGCCTGCAAGGCAAGGTCAGCGTCAACGACCGCCGCAAGCTCGACGAGTACATGGATTCGATCCGCGACATCGAGAAGCGCATCGAGCGCGCCGGCAAGCAGGAGACGCTGGAAGGCTGGCGGCCGACGATTAGCGAGCCGAACATGCCGCGCCCGGCGAACGAGATCCCGCAGGACATCCCCGAGCACATGAAGCTGATGATGGACCTGATCGTGCTCGCCTTCCAGGCCGACAAAACGCGCATCGCCACGCTGATGCTCAACAACGACCTGTCGCAGATGAACTTCGGCTTCCTCAAGGGCGTCGAAGGCGCGCTCCACCTGGACCTCACGCACAACGGCCGCAAGCCGGAGCTCGAGGCAATGTACCTGCGCACCAACCAGTTCCACATGGAGCAGTTCGCCTACTTGGTGGACCGCATGTCGAAGATCGACGAGGGCGCCGGCACGACGCTGCTGGACAATTCGATGCTGATCGGCTGCTCGAACCTCTTCGACGGCGACAAGCACGAAGCCGACGAGATGCCGATCCTGCTGGCGGGCCGCGCCGGCGGGACGCTCAAGACCGGCCGCGTGCTCGACTACATGGCCCCCGGCGACAACGACAAGCGCCGCGCATGCAGCCTCTACCTGTCGATCATGGACCGCATGGGCGTCGAGGTCGACCGCTTCGGCGACGCCGGCGAACGGCTGGTCGATCTGTAGAGCGGCCGCTCCCGCCCCACAACCGAACCCCAGACGTGAGTCTGGGGTTTCTTTTTGCCTACGCGCTCGATTTTCGGCTAAACTGTGGCGTCCGCGGGCGCCCATGAACACACTCTTTATCAGCTACCGCCACACAGAGGCTGAG
>CAYOPA010000420.1:4495-4896 GCA_964405625.1 uncultured Bryobacterales bacterium | reverse complement strand
GTCCTTGATGCTCTGCCCTTTGAGAGCAGCGATGGCCTTGAGCTTCTGGTGGTCTTCCGGCGAGATGTCGATCGAGAGTCTTGGCATGCCAAAACGATAGTCGATCATTCCCCACATTACAACATTTGTTGAAGCTGAAGGGTTCAGCAATGCCCCCTTTTTCGAGTCAACCCAACCCAACCCAACCCAAACGCCGCCGTCTTCCTGTCTTTGCGCGGGGTGGGGTGGCAGGACAGACGCCATGTGCGTATGGTGTGTACAGCGGGTCCGTACCGGTCGTGGGCGGCTCCGAGGAGATCGCTGAATGCCCGATATCGCAGCCACCAAGGCCGCGCGCCTGTCCGTGGCCCCGATGATGGATAGTGGTGATTTATTCGTGATTACAGATTGTTACGCGACGT
>CAYOPA010000420.1:0-4485 GCA_964405625.1 uncultured Bryobacterales bacterium | reverse complement strand
GATCGAAATAGCGCAGGCCATTCGGTGCGGCTTTGGCCACGGAGCCGTGACAATGATGGATGGTGGAGGTTGGATCGTGATTTCACCAAGTTCAGCGATACCGTGTGCAGCGCATGTTCAAGTTTCGATCGCGCCAAATCGCGGAGTGTCGCTCTGATTTCCGTTTTCGTGGCTGAATCCGATCCGTGGACCCAGTGTATGACACTCCCGCA
The DNA here is from genome assembly GCA_964405625.1 of uncultured Bryobacterales bacterium. Classification (GTDB taxonomy): domain Bacteria; phylum Acidobacteriota; class Terriglobia; order Bryobacterales; family UBA6623; genus RI-231. Next base: position 4,273 of record CAYOPA010000420.1, on the reverse strand, counting down.
AATCGCGGAGCAGATATCAAGCTGCCGGCCATGGTTTTAGGTCTCGAGCATCGCGTCACGCGAACCAAGTCGCTCGAACCAGGAGGAGATTGCCAGTGGCGGTACGAACCAGCATGGGAGCCAGCGACGTCATCAGAGGGATTGAGGACGGCCACGCCACTGTGGCGGACGGCCCGGGTTGGGGGCGATGTCAACTGGGAATGGCTGGCGCGATCCGGTGGTCGAGTAACGGCGGCCGAGTGAAGTCGTCATGATGTGACGTATAACATCCGAATGGCCGGGGCGAACTTGTCCCATAATGCTTCCTTCCATTCCTGAGAAAGGATCGCACCATCAAACCGTGGGATCAAACACCTAGTGCTGGCCCCACCGCGGCTTCACTGCCTGCTTGGGCTGCAACAAAACGCTCTGCACGAGTGCTCCGGTCCCTTCAGTCGGAAACTGGCCCACGAGGCCCCGCTTCGTGGAGCAGGGACAGGCGCTTCTCAAGATCGAGGCCGGTGAAGGCAAAGCCGCACCCGGCATAGCTCGCTGTCGTACGTCTGGAACGCGAAGCGCCCCAGCTGCCAATGGTGTACGAGGGCGGGGCATTCACGCCATCCAGCCTTCGTTCTCGGCTGCCTAATCGTGAGCTGATAGAGCCACGTCTCTGATCAACGCTTCTTTAACCTTGATCATGGTAAACAACGTCATCGATAGCGGAGCTCGGGCATGGTCATTGCAATCGTACTCTCCAGTGCCGTGATCTTCTGGGCGTCCGTAGGGGTCTGGTCGATTGGTGGATCATTCTGGGTCAGCCTCCTGACTGCCCCTATCATTGCCTTGATCCTTACCGCCCGACTGATCCGCGTTCCCAAGACGCGTCCGGGCCCGGTTCCGGTCGCGAGGGCCAAGCCTTTGCCAGTAGAGGTCATTGATCGCAACCAGTCTTCAGCTCCAAAGAACCAGCAGGTGACGGTCGATCTTTGGCGTTAAGAGCAAGCCGCGCCGCATCGTCGCGAAGCTTACTTCGTCGCACGCCGTGGCTTAAGACCTGTGCCTAACCTTTTCCGCATCTAGGAAGCTTGTCGTTCCTCCACCAATCTTCGGACCGGCCCTTGCAGACTGAGCGTGGAAAGTGAGCGCGGGTCATCGACCCGCGGCTCGACATTCCGCGTTCAGGTCATGCTAACGGCTCCTGTGCAGTCGTCACCTTGCCGATTCTTGATGGGAACTCAGCACCGATGGCCAAACGATCCACTTTCTGGAAACTCCGCCCTCTTGTCAAAACGACCGAGTCCGTCCTTCCGGCCGTGGAAACGCACGAGAGTCCGGTCTCCGCATTCGCATCCGTTTCTGGTGCCGCATCGAGCCAGACATCGTCGCCACAGGCGATTTCGACACTCACGTCATCGAGCTCACTGCTGCCGGTCTGGAAGGGCACTGCCGGCAATGACGTTCGCAACGGGACGTCCGGCGACGACGCGATGGATGGCGGCGCGGGGAGCGACCTTCTCCATGGACGCGGTGGAAACGACTGGCTTTGGGGCGGGCTCGGGAACGACACGATCGATGGCGGAGCGGGGAACGACCAGATCTGGGGCGGTGACGGCGCGGACTCGCTGCTTGGAGGCGCCGGTGCTGATTCCATTTACGGTGGGGCCGGGAACGACTGGGCGAACGGTGGTCATGATGACGATTACATCGACCTCGGCGACGGTCACGACGTCGGGATCGGGGGCCCCGGCAACGACACAGTCCTTGGAGGCAACGGCAACGATACCCTTTACGGCTGGCACGGAGACGACCTGCTGATCGGCGGCAGCGGGAATGACGTCCTCTTCGGCAATCACGGCAATGACACGCTCTACGGCGGCGATGGGAACGACTACCTCTGCGCGGGCTCTGGAATCGACGTGCTCTATGGTGGCGCCGGCGCGGACGTCTTCGTGTTCCGCCCACCGGAAGGCAACAGCCGGTCAACCTACGCGGACTTTGATCCCGCCGAGGACAGGTTGCGGATCGAGGCCTGGCTGATCGACGGGCCTTTTGGGCGTGCCAGCATCGGGTATTCGGCGGACGGAAGTCTCCGCATCGCGACCAACGAGGGAAGCGAGCTGCTGTTCCCAACGCTCTTCGATCCGGATGCCCTCCTGACCGCGACGACGATCATCTAGCAGTGGCGTTCGCGCACCGAGGCCCGGCTCCGGCGATGCCCGCTTAGCAGGTGTGGGTCGTTGCGCGCCGCTTGTTTGAGGCGTCTCCACTGTCTGTCCCTTGTCGATTGGTGAGCCCTTGAGCGAAGGCAAAGGACGACCAGCCCCGGCACTGCCGAGGCCGGTTCCCTCTGCCTTCGGCTGTCCGTGCCGGCCGGAGCCGTCCCGTCGCATCAGGCCCCCGAGGACGCCTCGGTCCTCGCCTCGAGGTCGACCGCTACTTGCGACACCGGACCTGGTGCCGGAGGGCGCGCTTTGGTCTTTCGGACTGCGCTCTGCCTTTGCCCTCGCCCCGTGATGGGCAGGTACGGATCGGGCGCCACGGTCATCTCGACCCTCCACCCGTCCCGACCTTCGACAACGTTAATGGAGAGCACGGCATCGAACGGCACCGGCAGGATCTAGAAGGTCTTAAGTATCTGTAAGTTAGAAAATTTCCGCCATTCACGGCCACCTGACGACGAACGACGACATGCCTTTGCCGAACGCGAACAGATCGTCCATTGCTGGCTTGGGGTGAGTCGGCCCGTGGCCCGGGCTGTCGGCGCGGAGGCCGCGGGCGAAGGAGGTCAGCAAGCTGGTCTCCGCCCCAGATAGCCAGTCCGGCAGGGCTTCAAGGCGACCATTCCGCACCATGTCGGCGAAGCGGTAGGTCAGAGCCCGGGCGGTCGCTATGGCGGGAACCGCGCTCTCGATCCGGGCGACGATGAGGGCATCAGCCCGCGACAGCCGATGCCGCGCCGTAATCATCATGGCGATCCGGCGCGCGGGCGAGCAGGTGCTGCCCTTGGCCGGCATTGCCGCCTCGGCTCGCCGCCGCCACATGGTCCATTCCGTGACGCCCCGCAAGCTGCCTGCGAAACCGACGGTCCTGAGGCGGCGCCAGAGCTCCGCGCCGTTCCGGCATCCGGCGCCCCACTCCCGTTCAAGGCAGGGCAGCCAGGGGTCGAGGCTGTTCTGATGGATCCGGAACACGTCCTCGCGCTCGCCCCGCAGGATCTGGCGTACAAGCTTGCGGCTCAGCCCGGTCAGCCGGACGATCCGCTTGAGCGGGACGCCTTCCCCGGACACCCGTCGGACGGTCGTGTTTGTCTTCTGGCGGTGCAGAAACCCCTCGTACTGCAGGCTTTCGGCGGCGGTCAGGACGGAGGGTTCAATCTTTCCGGTGCACAAGGCCTTGCGGATCTCGGGCATTGCGGTCCGCACCGCAGCCAGAAGGGTCGCCCCGACGTTCTCCAGAAGATGCCAGCGGTCAGCCACTTGGATCGCATCCGGCAGGGCCCGGGCGACGGCCCCGCCATATCCGCCGTTCCGGTCCCAGGCGACGACCTCGACCTAGGGGGTGCGGCGCAGCCAAGCCACGACGGCCGCAGGCTCGCGGTCCGCGAGCAGGTCGATCACCCGGCGTCTCTCAAGGTCGCAGATCAGCGTGCCGTAGCGTGGCCGCCGGCGCCACGCCCAGTCATTTATGCCGATCACCCGCGGAGGATCGGCCGCGGCCTCTTCCCGAATGGCGCGGGCGCCGCGCAAAAACGTGTCATTGCGGGCCGAAAACTGCAGCCGCTGCGCGAGCGCCTGCGCCGGCCTGCCCCCCAAAGGCAAGGCCGAGATGGCGGACCAACCCCTGCAGCCTTGTGGTCCGCCTGCCATGTGGGCGCGTCACCGAGGCCGGAAGGCGTTCGGCGAATATGCGCGTGCCGCAACCGTGCGTGGGGCAGCGGAAGCGACGGACCACCAGCACGATCCACACCTCGCGACCATGGGCAGGCAGGTCGGCCAGGCGCCGACGATAGCGGCTGTGCTGTCGTTGGGAGGGCTGCCCGCACCCCGGACAGCTGGCCGTGGAGGCCACGGCGCGGGCCTGCACGACGACGACGTTCCCGGAAAGCTCCACGCCATCCGCCTTCAATCCCCCGGGAAGCAGACGCTCCCGTGCCATCCTGTCCATCGTCGCCCTCCTCTTGCACATTTCCGCAAGAAGTAGCGGTGCCACTCGCCCAACTGCACCAAATGTGCGTCAGAGCCAAGATTGCATGCCGCAACACAGGCAGGATCTTCGACACCAGGCAGCGGTCGTT
>CAYOPA010000419.1:0-4942 GCA_964405625.1 uncultured Bryobacterales bacterium | reverse complement strand
GAGCCTACCAGAGCAGCCCCACGACCCACTACAGAGCCGGAAGAGCCAATAAAGTTAAGATAGCAGCTCAACCCGATGCCACTGGTACCATCAACTGTTGTAACTGGCCTAACGGCGGGAATGAGAGAGAGCACTTTCTTCCAGCCAAAGGATCAGTGAGCGCCGAGAAGAAGTATGGCTACACTCTTACTGGTGCTGGCCAGGTGAGGTTCATGATGATAGTTACTGAATGTGAATCAGGAGCGTGTGCGCCGAATTATAGTCCGAATCCGAACAACGTCTGGTCAGGTTGGGAGACTCACCCTTGATGGGGTACAACGCTCATTAGAGGCTGCTCCTGCCCCTGGATTTCTGGGGGCAGGGCTTCTTTGAGATTGTGATGTGGGTTGTACTTGATGTCACGCGTACTTTGTAGGGGAGGTGATAGTGCTAAGGAATCGTAGACAGACCATGCTCGCTGCATTCTGTTTCGCTTGGCTTGCGTTTGCGGAAGCGCCCGCACAGGAGCTTCAGCAGCACGAGAGCCGAAGCCCGTGCTGGATCGGTCTGCTGCCGGCGGCGCGCAACTACAGCGATGAGTTATTTGTCCGAGTTGCTAATGCTGACTGTCCCGAGGGAACGACGGTCGATGTAACGGCGATACCTCTGTTGCACTTCGGGTCTCATTTGATACGTCTATCCTGGGCGTCTCATACCTTTACCCCCTCGCCTGGCTCGGACGAGCGCCACATGCTGAAGGCCGAATGGACGGCTACGAGTGGGATGAGGACCGAGGTCGCCCTGTCGATCACAAGATGCAACGGAGGGCCGTGCGACCCAGCGCTCTTCGACGTATACCCGCACCGACAGATCACTCCCGAGTTCGAGATAACCGTCGCGACAGAGTGAGCCGGATCGCGGCAAATGCTTCGCAAGCTTGCCTATAGCGCCCAGGCTTCGGCTTCGGTCCAGTCGGGCGTGGCGCCTTGTTTGGAGGCGATCAGGGCGCCGACGCGATTTGCAAAATCTAAGCGGTCAATGAGCGGCCGGCCCTCCACCGTGGCGTGAAGCAGGGCCGCCGAGAAAGCGTCGCCGGCGCCCACGGCGTCGCGCACGGTGACCTCGATTCCCGGCGCCTCGACCCACTCGCCGTCCCACAGCAAGGCCGAGCCTTCGGCTCCTCGCGTGACGCAGACGCCGCGCAGGCCGTGCCGGGCGGCCATCCGTCGAGCGAAGGATTCTTGCCCCTCGTCCCGGTCGCCGACGAGCCGTTCCAGTTCCAGGACCTCGTCGCCGTTTACCTTCAGGACCGTCGCCTCCGGCAATAGCGTCGTCAGCAGCGGGCCGCTGTAGGAATCCGGCCGCAGGTTCACGTCGTAGAAGCGAGGAACGCTGGGTAGCGCCTGCAAGACCCTCTCCAGCAAGCCGCGCGGCCTGGGCTCGTGGGCGAAGAGCGAACCGTAGTAGATCCAGTCCGGCGGGTTGGCGGCGAGATCCCCCAGCTCGGCGGCGCTCAGCTCAGCGAAATCATAGGCCGCCGGCCGTCGGATCTCATAGTGGGGCTGCCCGCCGTCATCGAGCCGCACCAGCACCACCCCGGTCGCGGCGACAGTGACCGTTCTGACCAACTCCGTGCCGACGCCCAACGCCCGGCCCTGCTCCAACGCGCGTCGGCCGCGCTCGTCGTCTCCGACCGCGCTTACCAGCAACGCATTGTGACCCAGCCGCGCAAGCTGCGCCGCGAAGTTGAACGGCGCGCCGCCCAGCCTCTCGGTGTCGTCAAAGACATCCCACAGAATCTCGCCCAGTACCAACGCCGTCATCCCCTCTATGATGAGGGCTCGTGCGACTGCTTGTCCTTGCGGCGCTGTTGGCGTCCCCTTTGGCAGCCCAAACCGGCGCCAATGTCTTGTTGATCGTCAACGCCGATTCGCGGGTCTCCCAGGAGATCGGCGAGTACTATCAAAGGCGCCGCCAAGTCCCCAAGGAGAACATTTGTCGCCTTCGTGCGCCGGAAAAGGAGACGATCGACCGGACGACCTACGAAAACCAGGTTGAGAATGGCGTACAGGCGTGCCTGGCGAGCCATCCCGACAGGGACCGTATCCGGTACCTCGTGACGACAAAGGGAACACCGTTGCGGGTTCGGGGGGCGCTGTCGAAGATGCAGTCGGAGGCGGCCTCCGTCGATTCCGAGCTCACGCTGCTGTACGCCAAAATGCAGGGGCGAACGTTCCCGACAGCCGGCCCGGTCAACAATCCGTACTTCGGCAAATACTACGCCGATTTCGACCCGGCGCAGCATTCCTTCTACCCGGTCACGCGCTTGACCGGCTATACGCTGGAGGATGTGCGGGGGATGATTGACCGCAGCCTGGAAGCCAGGAACCAAGGGCTGTTTGTCTTTGACCTGGCGCCGAGCAGGGCGGGGGAGGGCGACCAGTGGATGAAGGTCGCCATGCGCGCCCTGCCCGCCGGCCGCGTCAAGGCCGAGACGACTGACGCGGCGATTTACGACGTCAACGGCGTGATCGGTTACGCAGGCTGGGGATCCAACGATCCGCAACGCATCGCCGACGGGCGGCGCGATCCGGGCTTTGGCTGGCTGCCCGGGGGGATTGCCACACAATATGTATCGACCGACGCCCGCACCTTCCAGGAGCCGCCGGCGAGCTGGAACATCGCTTCCTGGACCGACAAGACCGCCTCATTCGCCGGCTCGCCGCAGAGCTTGACGGGAGACTTCATCCGGCAGGGGGCGACGGGCGCTTCGGGCCATGTCTGGGAGCCGTTTCTGATCGCCACGCCGCGGCCGAACTATCTGTTTCCGGCTTATTTCAGCGGAAAGAACCTGGCGGAGGCGTTCTACGTCTCCATGCCGTTCTTGAGTTGGATGAACGTAGTGGTTGGGGACCCGCTGTGCAAGTTGGAGTAGCTTGTGGGGCACGGCGGAGCCGTGCAGTCGAGCCTGTAGCTCGACAAGTAACTTTTGCGAGGCACAGCCTCGCGTGCACGGCTCAGCCGTGCGCCACAAGCCCTACCTTTCCAGCTCGATCCGTATCGTCCAGCGCCAACTCTCGCCCGGCGCCAGTCGCGTCATGCCCTGGTCCAGCACGAACGAATTCTGCAATCCCACCCAGGGCTCCGGGCTGAAGTATCCTTCCCGCGCGTCGCCCCAGACGTTGAACTGCACAAACGGTTGCTCGGGATAGCTGTCGGCCTTGTGGGACAGGCGTACCTTCAATCCCTGGGGGTCGACGAGCTCCATCCACGGGTCGCCGGAGTAACCGGTGAGCGAGACCGCCTCCTTGACCTCAAAATCGCCCAGGCTCATTCCGTCGGCGTGCGAGCGCGGCCGCCCCTGGCCCGTCGGCAGTCCCTGATCCTTGAGCAGCTCACGGTCCGACGGAGTGGTGAAGCGGACCGCGGCCACGTCTCCCCCAGGAACCAACGGCGTGTTGAAGGTGATGTGGTTGCCGATGGCGAACGGCATCGGGCGCTCGTTGTTCGCCTTGGCCGTCACCGTATAGGCGATTTCCAGGGCGCCGTCGGCCAGCGTGTAGGCGACGTCGAGGCGGAATCGGAACGGGTAGTAGCTGCGCGTCAGCTTCGTGTCTTCGACGGAAAGGGCGGCGAAGGCCCCTTCCCGCACCCCGAGTTGTTCGACGGTCCAAGGCATATTACGGACAAAGCCGTGGCCCGGCATTTCATACCGCTTGCCGTCGAGCTCCCAGCGGCCTTGTTCGATGGAGCCGTCAGGCAGGCGCTCCGGCGTGAAGCCCTTGGGGAAATTCCTGCCGGTGGCCGGCCACAGCAGGGGCGCCTTGCCCGTCCAACCTTCGCGCGGCGAGTAGTCTTCGCCAAGGTACAGCGTCTCAACCCAACCTTGATCCAGAAGAATTCGGAGGCTGCTGAGCTCGCCGCCCTTTCCCGGCGCGATGGAAGCCGCGATCCGTGCTTCCGCATCTTCCAGCACGAGCAGATCGGCCAGTCCGTCCGGCGTCTTGCCGTGACCTGCGGAGTAGCGGGCCGCCGTGACCTCGGGCTCCGTGACCTCGGGCTCCGGGGCGGAGCAGGAGACTGCTGCCACACAGAGCAAGAAAATCGCCGCGATGCGCATTGCGGTTGAGGGTATCACAGGGCGCACCGCGGCAGGCTGAATCAAAGGATTCGCTGAATGGACTTAAGGAACATCTTGATTGGCCGAACGCTGCTTTGCCGTCTTCACGCTCTGATATTTGCCCAATGAATGCGCTTCGAGAATGGGACTAACGGACAAACCTTGCTCAGGACAGCGCCCCGGGATGGCGCCAGGACTGCAAACTACCGATTCTCTCGAAGCCCGCAGACCTCCTAGCCATCCTTAGTCGCCGGCAAGCGCCGGTGGTGCGCGTACCGCCCCCGGAACGAGGGCGGTACGCGTCGCTCTTGGATCGTGCGGCCTTTGAGCTAGTGCGCCCCGTGGTAGTAGAAACGCTCGCGGATGACCTTGCCGTCCTTCCAGGTGCGAACAACGGCCTGCTCCATCTTCACGCGCTTGCCGCCCTTGAAGGTCACGTCCATTACCCACCCGGCCAGCGAGCTGTCGTCGCCGAAGCCTTTCGCGCCGACCGAAGCGCCGTGGAACTCTTCGACCGAGCCGAAGAACTCCTCCTCGCGCTTGCGGTTGACGTCCTTGCCTTTGAACGTCTCGCCCGAGCCCTCGATCATGACTACGTCGTCGGCATAAAGCTTCTCGAACGCTTCGAGGGCCTTGCCGGTCAGGATGGCTTGGTCGATCTCATTGTCCAACTGCTTCCAATCACTCATTTGTCTTGTTCTCCTTCGTTTCGGGGTTGATTGACGAGCGGGTGCGCCGCCCGTATGGAGTCCAACAGCTTGACGAGCTGGGCGATCTCGGCCGCCGATAGCGCCGCGCCGACGGTTTGCCGATCGAGGCGGCTCATTGGTTTGTCAAGCACGG
>CAYOPA010000418.1:0-4953 GCA_964405625.1 uncultured Bryobacterales bacterium | reverse complement strand
GGATGTCGTGTTCTGCGATAGATAGACCCGCTCGACGACGAAAGCGACCTGTTTCACGTCGGGCGAGATCTGTGGGTCGGAGATGCGCGCGATCCGAGACAACGCCACGAAGTCAAACGGTCGGGCCGCCTCGGACTGGGCCCAAACCGAGGCCGTCAACAGCGTCGTCAGGCACGCGAATTTCCACAACGTCACTAGCTTGACTTTACCGCAGAGAACGGCGGGGACCGGCGGCGCTGATAAGATCGGGTTTTGATGAAGAGCTCGCCCCACAAGGCAATCGGTCCGAGGTCGCGGCTGCACTCTTTAGCCGATTTTGCGCTGTTCGGAGGCGCGATCGGATTCGTGCATGGGCTGGCTGACGTCAATCTGCTGCGGCTGGCCGGGCTCAAGCTGGGCTGGCCTGACGCCGTGATCGCGGCGGCGGCGCTGGGGCTGGGCGGCGCGGCGGCCGGGCTGGCGGTCGGCCTGTTGTTTGTCCTGGTGAGGCCGGCATGGGCCGCTGATCCGGGCGTTCGGCGCGGCGTCCTGCTGGGCGGAGCGTCGCTCGCGTACGCCGCCATCGTGGGCTTGACGGTGGGCGGCGGCGCCGGCTTGGGGCTGGCGTTGGCCGGGTTGGGCGCTTCCGCCGTGGTGATCGGGCAGGCGCGCAAGGCCAATCACGGCGGGGCCGTAGCGGCGGCGGCCGTCGCCATCAGCGGAATCTACTGCGCGCTGTTCCTGATCGGCGTGGAGTGGGGCGAAGCGGCCGAAACCGCGCGCTGGCCGCTGGCCGCCGTTTGCGCCGCATTTGCCGTCGTCGCCGTAGCGTGGTTCGCGGGTTGGAGCCGCTTGCGGTCGCCGGCGGCGGTCAGCTTGCTTGCATGGACGGCGCTGTCGCTGCTGTGGGTTGAGCTGGCGCCGCTGGACCGCTACCCCTGGCGAACGATCGAGCGCGCCCCGGCGCTGGGAGCGGTCCCGCCCGCCGGGGGCAACCTGTTGCTGGTGGTGCTCGACACCGTGCGCGCCGACCACATGGACCTTTTCGGCTACGAGCGCGAGACGATGCCGCTGCTCACGGCCCGCGTCCGGCGCGATTTCGACGTGGCGATGAAAAGCGCGGCGGCCTCCCCGTGGACGCTGCCCTCGCACGCCACGATGTTCACCGGTCTGCACCCCTGGAAGCATGGCGCCCATCGCGCCTCCGTCCTCGACCCGAACCCGCCCGCGAACGCTTACCCGCTGCGGCCCGACGCCCGCGTACTGGCCGAAGTGATGGCTGATTCCGGCTACCGCACCGCCAACATTGCGGCGAACTTCGCCATCTTGAGCGGCTACGGCCTAACCAAAGGCTTCGAGCACGCGGATATCACCCCGGGAACGCTGTTCCTCTACCAGCGGCTGAGCTGGTTGTTCCGCATGCGGACGCTAGTCTTGCCGCCGCCTGGGTATTTGATAGCGGCAAAATCTCCGGCGTGGCTGAAGCGGCGGTCCGGCGGATTCAATGATCGCGTCCCCAGCGCCCGCCGCGCCGCCGAGATCACCGGCGCCTCGGTGGATTGGCTTGATGCCAACGGGCAACGGCCTTTCTTCCTGTTCGTCAACTACCTCGACCCGCACGCGCCCTACCTGCCTGTTCCCGAGGACGACGAGCGCTTCGTCCGGCGCCCCGCTGACGAGCTGCCGATGGCCGAGCTGAAGGATCGCTTCATGGACCAGGTGCGCGGCAAGGGGGAGGTTTCCGCCGAGCAGCTTGAGTTTGTGGAGGGCCAGTACGACGCCGAAATGGTGGGTATGGACCGTGCTCTCGAAGAGTTGCTGGCCGACCTGGAGCGGCGCGGCCTCTATGACGACACGCTCATCATCGTGACCTCCGACCATGGCGAGTCGTTCATGGAGCATGGCGTTTGGGGGCACGAGACGTTGCTATATGAGAGTCAGATCGGCGTGCCGCTGCTGATCAAGCTGCCGCTCTCGTATCCGCGCGAAGGAGTGCCGGCGGACCCGTCGATGCAGCACGTGGACCTGCTGCCGACGATCGCCGCGGTGTTGGGGGTGGAGGCGCCGCCGGGGATGCAGGGCTCGCCGTGGGGCGTGGGGCGGGGCTATGCGCTCTCGGAGGTCTACTGCTACGCTTGCCGCGCCGAGCCCGCCTCGGACACGATCGAGCTATTTCGGCGCGATCTCTCCGCCGTGGTCATCGACGGCCGGAAGGCGCTGCTGTCCACCCGCGACCCGGCCGAATACTACGACTTGACGGCGGACCCGATGGAGCAGAGCCCGTTGCGGGACCCGCCGGCGGAGCTGGTGGAAGGCGCCGCACGAGTGACGGGCTCGCGGGAGATTTACGTTTCGGACTCAGGCGGCGAAGCGGACCCCGAAATGGTGGAGAAGCTGAAGTCGCTGGGTTATATCCAGTAGGGGCGGCTGGAAGGCCGCCCAGGACCAGTTGGAGCACGAGAATCCCGCGGTCTTGGGCGGGCTTCCGCCGGCCCCTTCGCTTGCCTCGCAAATCCGGAAGGCCGTCGACACGCGACGACCCGGTACGAAACGGGCGTGCGCCGCGTGTGCGCTCAGATCCCCCGCCGAGCGATCTCCTTCTGAATCGGCTCGCGGCACCGCTGGAGCGGCTCTCGGCCGCCTCCCTCCAGTACTTCCAGCGGGGTGCGATCAGTCTAGACGCTCATCTCTCTGAGCGTCTATCGGCGGGTCAGACGGCGAGCCGTACAGCCCAAAAGGCCGCCGAGCCGATAGCCAGCAGGACGGCGTCCGTCGGCCGGAAGCGCAGCTTCGCCGTCGCCGGCAATGCACCGGTGAAGCCGCGCAGGTGCATGGCGGCGTGGACGCGCTCGGAGCGCTCCCAACTCCGCACGAAGACCAGAGCGATCTGCTGTCCGTAGAACGGCAACTTCGGCACGCGAAGGTTCCCGGCGGTGCGGCAAGCGCGGGCCTGGCTGACTCGCCGCCATTCGTCAAACAGCACGAAGACGTAGCGATACATCAGCGTGGTGATGGCGGCCAGCGCCTCGGGCGCGCGCATGGCCCGCATCGCCTGCAACAGGTCGGCGAACGGCGTGGTTTCCGCCAGCAGCACGAGCAGCGTAATGGAGAGCCCCGAGCGCAGCAGCACGGAGGCGGCGAAGCCTTGCGCCTGGACGGGCGAGGCGTCGTCGAGCCAGACCGAGACCAAGGGCAGGGCGGCCGCCATGACGATGAACGGAACAACAGGCAGGCAGCGGCGGGCCAGCCGCCAGGGGCTGACCAGCCCAGTCAAGGCCAGCAGCGCGGTCAGGCCGAAGTAGAGAGGGTAGCCGGCGAGCTCGCCATTGGGCTCGGAGGCGATGGCGGTGACGGCGGCGAGGATGAGCAGCAGCTTGGCGCGGGGATCGGCGCGCCCCAAGGGCGAATCGGTGGAAACTTCGCGCTCGAGAAAGCCGTACTTCACGCTGGTTCGCTGGAGCGGCGCGACTGAAGCCACAGCAGCAGGCCGGTAAATCCGAATATGACCGAGACGCCGAGGATGGCTTTGTCGAGAGCGGAGCGTCCGGCGCCGGCGGCCTGGCTCATGTCGCCCGCCCAGTCAACAGGGATGGTTTGCTCGGCGCGGTGGCCGTAGCCGTCGTCAATGAGGATGCGCCAGTCGCCCGGTTCAGGCGGAACGAAGGCGAAAACGCCGTGCCGGTCGGTGACCCCGGTCTGGTAAGGGCTTTGCGGATTAGGGGGGCCGAAAACGGTGACGTCGGAGTCCGTGGCGGGCTCGGAAGCGGCGTAGGCGGCGTGGACGACGATGGCGGGGCGGGCGGGCTCGATGCGCAGCGTCAGGTCGTGCGCCCCGGCGGCGGCGGCGAGCAGCAGGAGCAGAGCGAGGGGTCTCATGCTGCGACGGGGCGGAGGATTTCCGGCTTGGTGCGCTGGAAGAAGGCGACGGCGGCGGCTGTGACAGCGCCTTCGATAGCGGCGGCCGCAAGGTAGGCGACGGCGAGGACGGCGAATCCGCGGCCATAGCCGGTGAGGGCGAACTCGGCGGCCATCATCACGGCGGGCAGCAGGGTCCCGGTGAATCCCGCGGCGAAAGCCCGCAGCGGCGCCGAGAGTAGTGGCGCCGACCACAGCGCCCAAGCAGCCAACGCGCCGGCGCCCATGTTGAGGGCGTTCACGCCGAGGCTGAGCAGCCCTCCGTGTTGGAAAAGCAAGGCCTGGAACAGCAAGGTGGCGAAGACGACAGGGAAGGCTCGACGGCCCAGCAGCACGCCGATCAGGCCGTAGAGGCCGAGGTGCACGGTGACGCCGCCGAGTGGGAAATGGGCCAGGGAGGCGACGAAGGAGGCCGCGGCCAGCATGCCCATGCGGGAAACTTCCTCAGGGCGCAGCCGCCGACCCAAAGCGTACAAGCCCGTCCATGCTACTGCTTGGGCGGCTACGCAGAGCTCGACCGGAAGGACGCCGTCGGCGATGTGCATGGAAACCACGGACCCGCCCGGCGTGATTGCCTGCTGGGCGGACCCGTCGAAAGTATATCACGATCCAACGCTTCGTATGCGGCGAATCGCCGCGGTTTAGCGCAAACTCGAGGCCGTGACCAGAGCGGCGTCCATATCGAGCAAGGCGCTGGCCCGCGAACGCATCTCGTCGAGCGGGTGCACGAGCTTGGTCATGCGCTCGGCGTTGATCGACAGCCCCGTGGCGCAGCTTACATACAGCATGAAGTAAGCGACGTGGAAGGAGGCGCAGGCGCGGGCGGTCGTCGCAATAAAGTTGGGGTCCGGGCTGACCGGCGCCAGTAACCGGCAGATGGAGAACGCCCGCATAAACTCGTGGCGCAACTCCCGCAAGTAGGCCAACACCACGCGGCGGCGGTTGGAGGCGAGCTTCCGGGTCAGGTCCGGGTTGTCCTTGACCAAGGCGATGTCGCGTTGGTCCATTAATCGCCCAAGGGGCGCAAACGACAGCGGGCGGGAGCCGAAGTCGGAATAG
>CAYOPA010000417.1:0-4965 GCA_964405625.1 uncultured Bryobacterales bacterium | reverse complement strand
TCCACGCGGAGTCAAGCGCAAGATGAGCGGCTACAAGCTGCGTCCTCGGGGCGCGCTCTCCCGCGACCGCATCGACTTCGCCTCCTGCGTCACGATTGTTAAGTGAAGAGTATTGCGCTTAGGGTGAACGCGGGCTGTAATGTGACCTCAATGTCCGTCGAGTCGCCGCCGCTGTCGCTCATTCGCAATACGATCGTCCTGACGGCCGACTCCGTCGGCGTTCCCGAAAAATACGCGCATCGCGAGTTGCCTGGCCCCAAACAGTTGAAGAATAAGTTGAGTCCCGCCGGCGCGGCCCCGGATACGACGGAGCCCGAGCTCCCAGTCAAGGGCACGTTGGTATCGAGGACTGCGAACAGAGTAACGCCCTGGGTGTAGACGATCGTGCGGCTCTCGCCGTCGACCCAACTGTAGCTCGGAACGCCGGCGGCGGCGGCGGCGAGGACGAGGAGGAGGAGCGCGAGCCGTACGCCGCGCGGGTGAATTCTCATGGAAGATCTCATCGTCTCCGGACGGCCCGATCAGTAGTGAAATGATCCGTAGCGGAAAAAATGGGGGAGCGGAACGTCGCCCTTCTTCGCCCCTCAGCCCATCACGCCTCACTGCGACAATCGCCAAGAGGTCTTCCTGTCTGACGAAGGCCGACGTTGCTGCCGGCAATCCGGCCGGCCGTGGCATAGCCGCTTCTTTGCAAGGCAACGAAACATCGCGCGCCCGGCATTGTCGCGCAACGAGCGCCGCGGCCCCGAGGACGTTCAGTTCTGCGATCCGCGCAGCGGGAGCGTACTTAAGCCCGTAGGGCGGCATTCCGCTAGCCCGGCCCGCGAGGGCCGGGTCTGTAGCCGCCGCGCAGCCCCTTTCTTCTTGCGCTTGCGATCAGGTTGGGAGGCTATCCCACATCTTCGAGGCCATGCGGCGCGGTCCCGGAACGCGGCTCAAGGAGCGCAACGGACAGGCGACCCGTGCGGGTGCGCCTTGCGGCGACGACACCTTCCTCGAGGACCTTGAACGTCGGACGGGCCGCCCGCTGCGTCCGGGCAAGCCGGGACGGACGGCGCAGACGGCCAGGGCGGCAGCCGGCGCCTAACTGACTGATGTCTGGGGACTTAGGAGTCATGAATTGAGTTGTTCGCGCGAATTCGGGCTCCGTCCCTCGGTTCCCCCTCGGTTCCCCTCGGTTCCCCAAGGCAACGAAACATCGCGCGCCCGGTATGATCGCGCAACAAGCGCCGCGGCAACCGGTCCTCGAATCGGCATCAGGCCATCTACGACGGAAGTGCCAGGCGGAGCATAGCCCAGGGCGTCAGCCGCCGGACAGAGGGTGGCGCGGCGCCAAGTTCTGCGACCCGCGCAGCGGGAGCGTATTCAAGCCCGTGGGGCGGCATTCCGCTAGCCCGGTCCGTGAGGGCCGGGTGTGTGTAGCCACCGCGAAGCCGCCCTTCCGTGGACGATCATGGCGTGGAACCGGGCCAATGAGGCCAATGAGGGACGGGGCGCGCGTCGCGTTCGGCGTACAATCTGGAGCGTGCGACCGATCTCGTTCCTTCTCGTCCTGGCGGCTTGCGCGTGTAGCTCCGGCCCCCCGCCCGGCAACGGCAATCTGACCGTTCCTGATGGCTACACCGTCGAGCTCGCCGCCGGCGCGCCGCTTACCGAGCGGCCCATGATTGTCGATTTCGACGACCAGGGCCGGCTCTACGTCGCCGAATCGTCGGGCTCGAACGATAAGGTCCAGCAGCAGCTCATCGATCGCCCGCACAGCATCCTGCGGCTGGAAGATACGAATGGCGACGACAAGTTCGACAAGCGGGTCGTATTCGCCGACAAGATGATGCTGCCCGAGGGAGTGCTGTGGCACGACGGCTCGGTCTACGTCGGCGCGCCGCCGCAGATTTGGAAACTCACCGACACCACTGGCGACGGCGCGGCCGACCAGCGCGAGGTCTTCTTTGACGGCCAAACGCTGACCAACTGCGCCAACGACTTGCACGGCCCCTACCTGGGTCCCGACGGTTGGATCTACTGGACCAAGGGCGCCTTCGCCGAACAAACCTACGAGCGCCCCGGCCGCGAACCGCTCGTCACCAAGGCGGCCCACGTCTTCCGGCGACGCCCCGAAGGCGGCCCCATCGAGCCCGTACTGACGGGCGGCATGGACAACCCCGTCGAGCTGGCCTTCACGCCCGAGGGCGAGCGGCTGCTGACTTCCACCTTCATCGAGCACCCGCGCCTGGGCCGCCGTGACGGCGTGCTGCACGCGGTCTACGGCGGCGTCTACGGCAAGGTCCACGGCGTCACCGACTCGCACCCCAAAACCGGCGGCTTCCTGTCGATCATGACGCACGTCGGCGCGGCCGCCCCGGTGGGGTTGGCCTACGGGGAGGGCGGCGACTGGCAGGGCGGCCTGTTCGCGACGCTGTTCAACATGCGCAAGGTGGTCCGGATCGACCTGAAGCCCGACGGCGCCACGTTTGCGTCGGAAGTCTCGGACCTGCTGGTCTCCGACAGCCTCGATTTCCACCCGACGGACGTAATCGAGGACGCCGACGGCTCGCTGCTGGTGGTGGATACCGGCGCCTGGTACAAGATCTGCTGCCCCACCTCGCAGCTCTCCAAACCCGATGTGCTGGGGGCGATTCACCGCGTCCGGCGCAAGGGCGCCCAACCCATGAAGGACCCGCGCGGGTTGGCGCTGGATTGGGACGGGGCCTCGCCGGGGGACCTCGCCGGCCGGCTGGACGATGCGCGTCCCGCCGTCCGGAAACGCGCCATCGCGGCGCTGGCCAAGCGCGGCGCCGTGGACATTCTGGCCGAGGTGAAGGGTTCCGAGGAAGCCCGGCGCAACGCCGTGTGGGCGTTGACCCGCATCGACTCGCAGCCAGCCCGCGCGGCGGTGCGCCGTGCACTGGCCGACGAGAGCGCGAGCGTACGCCATGCGGCGATGCACTCGGCGAGCGTCTGGCGCGACGCGGAGGCCTTCGATGCGCTGGTCGGCGAGCTCGGCTCCGGCAAGCCCGCCCTGCAGCGCGTCGCCGCCGAGGCGCTGGGCCGCCTGGAGGACGCGCGGGCCGTCCCCGCGCTGCTTCAGGCGATCGAGGGCGCCGAGGGCGAAGTCTTGCTGCACTCGCTGACCTACGCGCTGATTGAGATCGCCGATCCGGCGGCGGTTCGGCCGGGGCTCCGGTCGCAATCCTTGCAAGTCCGGCGAGCGGCCCTGATCGCGCTGGACCAGATGCGGCCGGCCGCGCTGGAGCCCTCCACGGTGCTGCCGCTCATGACATCCAGCGAACCCGTTTTGGCGGAGACAGCCGCCTGGATCGCCGCGCAGCACGCCGACTGGGGCGGCGCCCTGGCCGGATATTTTCGGACCCGTCTCACCAACACGAAGACGGCGGACGAGGCGCTGGAAACGCAGCTCGGCAAGTTCACCGCCGACTCGGCGATCCAGAAATTGCTGGCCGAAGCCGCCCGGTCCAGCAACGTCGTCGCCCTGAGGGTGATGGCCAACGCGGCTTTCCCAGAAGCGCCGGCGGGCTGGTCGGGGGCGGTGACGTCGGCGCTGGGGTCGGCGGGCTCTGAGACGGTGGCGGCGGCGGTGAAGGCCGCCCGGGGGCTGCCGCGCGAGCCGGCGCTGGATGCCGCGCTGCTGCGGGTGGGTCGGAACGCGACGCCGCCCGACGACGTGCGGGCCTCCGCGCTGGAAGCCTGCTCGGAGACGCTGACCGCGGTCGATCCGCCGGTCTTTGACTTCTTGCTCAGCAGTGTTGAAGCCGGCAAGCCCGCGCCGGTTCGGGGCCCGGCCGCGCGCGCTTTGGCGAAGGCGCCGCTGACGGAAGGGCAGCTCGGCGCGCTGAGCGGCGCCTTGGCCAAGGCCGGTCCGATGGAGCTGCCGCTGCTGGTGGAAGCGTTTGGGAAATCGTCCGACGCGGCGCTGGGCGAGCGCTGGATCGCGGCGCTGGGTGAGGCGAAGGGCTTGGGGAACCTGCGGCCCGATGTGCTGGAGAAGGCGGTGGAAGGCTATCCGGAGCCGGTCCGGCAAAAGGCCGCCGCGCTGCTGGCCGGCCGCGCGCTGGACCGGACGCAGCAGCAGGACAAGCTGGAAAAGCTGCTGGCGACATTGCCCGCGGGAGACGTGCGGCGCGGCCAGGCCGTCTTCAACAGCGCGGAAGCGGCCTGCTCGTCCTGCCACACCATCGGCTATTTGGGCGGCCGCGTGGGACCGAGCCTGACAACGATCGGCGAGATCCGCAGCCGCCGGGATCTGCTGGAGTCCGTGGTCTTTCCGTCGGCAAGCTTCGTCCGCAGCTTCGAGCCGCTGGTGGTGGAAACGGCCGACGACATTTACAACGGCGTGCCGCTGGAAGAAGACGACGCCCAGCTCACCCTGGCGCTGAACGCCGACGAGCAGGTCCGCATCCCGCGTGCCTCCATCGAAGAGGTGCGGCCGGGCGCGGTGTCCGTGATGCCGTCAGGGCTGGATGAGCAGTTGAGCGAGCAGGAGTTGGCGGATCTGCTGGCGTTTCTGGAGGCGACGCGGCGGGGGGCTCGATAACTACCCGTCGGTCCCCTCAAAATGGAAATCCCCCTTGAGCCGGTAATACGAATCGCAAGCGGACATCCATGTGAGGGTACGTTCTGCTTCGGCTCCTGGTGGTTTCGTCTACTTCAAGCTCGGCTCTTTCTTCGAGGCGAGCCAGCAACCTCTTCAGTTGACCGGTGTAGAACTGGGTAGCGTCGGACGCAACGAAATCGTAGATACTTCGATAATTGGTCCATTGGTTCGTCGGAAACTCGTGTTTCAGCGCTTGCACGAGAGGGTCCAAATTCGGTGGGATGTCAAGCGTCAGTTGGGCCAAATTGCGATCACTAA
Organism: uncultured Bryobacterales bacterium; assembly: GCA_964405625.1. Taxonomy (GTDB): domain Bacteria; phylum Acidobacteriota; class Terriglobia; order Bryobacterales; family UBA6623; genus RI-231. The sequence goes on along the minus strand of CAYOPA010000417.1, from coordinate 95 downwards.
AGGCGAATCGGCCCATTCGATCATTCGACCAAATGGCCTCTTTCATCTTGTCACATCCCTTCAGATCGTTGGTTCCAAAGAATATCGCGTACTTC